>JBGTGJ010000110.1:0-5117 GCA_041746775.1 bacterium | reverse complement strand
TACTAATTATCGATGATTATGTAACTTTTTACCGTTTCGAGAAGAACCAAGTCTGGATCTACCGAATTCTCCACGGAAAGAGAAGAGACAGCTTTTTGTTGCCTTAAATAAATTTCAGTAATTAAGAAACTTTTCCCCTGTACCTTTACGAAAATTGTAATAGAATCACTTAAGAGGTAATCATGAGTGTTAATAAACCAGATAATGCGGTCAGCGGAACTCACTTAAATGACACTGAATTCAGAAAACGCCTAGGAACTGGGCAATTTGAATCGCTAGTCCATGACACAAAACTTGACTCTTTCAGTAACCCAAAAAAGTTGCCCAAACACCTACTTGCTGAGAGCTCTTCCCCTAACCAGCACAGCCTTTTTAGACCCAAAGACAATAAAAAAACTTCTGAAGCTAGTAGTTAAAACCATTTCGCCTCACATGCACCATCGGCTGCCCCTCCTCTTCAACTCCTGAATTCATGACCTCCCCAAGAAAAATCTGATGATCCCCCGCATCGTATTGATGACGCACCGTACACTCCAAAAAGCATAAACAGTGTTTAATTACCGGAATCCCTGATTTTTGGGTTTCGATTTTGATCCCTTGAAAAGGATTTTCTCCTGGCTCGAACCCCTTGCCAAAATGAACCAACATATCTTTTTGCCCGGTATGGAGGACATTCAAAACAAATTTTTTCGAAACTTGAAGCATTTCCGCCATCGGCCTCCCCTTTTTCACCGCCACCGAAATCATCGGAGGTTCAAAACTGGCTTGTTGGAACCATGAGGCGAGCATTGCCCCTGGCTGATTTCCATCTTGAGTGGTTAAGATTGCGACTCCACTAGGAATTCGCCCCAATCCTTGGCCAATTTTTTCTTTGTAATTTTCTGACATGGCAATTTCCTCCTTTAAATTTTATCGATGATGAATCATAAGGATCTCATCCCATTCACTAAATTTCAAAATATATTTTCTGAGTTATGGAAAAACAACAATATCAGACATTAGAGCAGGCACCCGATTGGTTTGAAATTAAGGAAGAAATTTATGAGCTTTCAGGGAAAGATCACGTCAATTTTTTAAATGCTTATAACACCCAAAATATCCAAACTATTCCGTTAAATTCGATCACTCCTGGAGCATTTCTAACTCAAAAAGGGAAACTAGTCAGCTCCGCACAACTCATAAGATTACCTGACAAAATCATCCTTCTGTTTGAGCCTGGCTTTGGGAGAAAGGTCCTCGATCACCTTCAAATCTATCTCACGTTTGCACAAGCGACCCTGCAGGAAGTTACCTCGCAATGGGTTCATTGGGGAATCTTGGGAACAAATGCCAAACATCTCATTGAAAAAATATTCGGCACGGATTTTTTATTCTTCCCAACAGATCGCTTTGGAATCACCGGCTATGACTTGCTCGCTCCGATAGCAAAAAAGCATCTTGTCTTGGAAAAAATAAAAAACTTGGAGATTGAAAATGAGATCGTCCCGTTGGAATCTTCACAACTAGAAACCCTGCGGATCGAAGCAAAAATCCCCAAGATGGGGGTTGATATCACCGAAGATAACTTAGTGGCCGAGGTGGGGTTGGACCAAACCGCTACCAGTTTTAATAAAGGCTGTTATTTAGGGCAGGAGACCACTGCTCGCGTCCAGAGTCGTGGGCACGTCAATCGCAAGATTTTTCAATTTGGCTTAACTCAATCATATCAGGGAAATTTGCCGGTGGATATTTTCCAAGCGGAAAAAAAGGTTGGAACTCTGACTTCTGCGGTTGAATCGATGAAGCTTGGCGGTTATATCGGATTAGGATTGCTTCATTTGCAGGCATTGGAACACGAAGAACCGTTATTTATTAATGCCCCCGACGGAAAAATCATATTAAATCGAAGATAATTGGAATGATAAATCAAAACACCTACCCCATCGATGCCATCCTGCAAAAAAAGCCATGGAATGTCGCTGACGGCTTTCGCTATTGCGAACGCCTGGCCCGGACGCACTACGAAAATTTTCCGGTAGGGAGTTTACTCATCCCAAAAAAACTTCGCCCCTATGTCTGGGCGATCTATGCCTTTGCACGTCGAGCCGATGATATTGCGGATGAAGATTTTCCGGAACAAGAGAGAATCCCGGCCTTGGAAGCTTGGCAAGGATTGCTGGAAAAATCCCTTCAAACTCGCGTCAATCATCCCGTTTTCCTCGCTGTCGCCGAAACGGTTCGACAATTCCGGCTTCCTCCTCAACTTTTGATCGACCTGATCACGGCATTCAAGATGGATGTTTTGGTCAAACGTCATCCTACTTTGAATGACCTCCTTTTTTACTGCCAACATTCCGCTAATCCGGTCGGAAGACTGATCCTTCATCTCTTTGGATACAAAGAGGAGGAGTTGATGCAACTCTCGGATAAGATTTGCACCGCATTACAGTTGGCCAATTTTTGGCAAGATGTTGAAGTCGATCTAAAGAAAAATCGAATTTATCTCCCGTTAGAAGATCTTCAAAAATTTGAATATTCCGAAGAAGAACTTTATTCGTTAACTTTTAATTCCAATTTTAAAGAGCTGATGAAATTTCAAGTGGAGCGAACCGAAACCATGTTCCGCGAAGGGGCGCCATTGATTCGCAAAACGGGGGGAAGACTGGGGCTTGAATTAAAATGCGTGATTCTAGGAGGGATGGGGATTTTGAAAAAGATCCGCGAGCTTGATTACAATACCCTTTCCGAACGCCCCGCCTTTAATAACAAAAATAAGGTTTCGATTTTGCTCAAAGCGTTATTCTCCTTCTCGAGAAGTATCCGATCTGTAGGGGCGAAACCTTGTGTTCGCCCGTTTGTAGAGAAAGAAAGTCCATCATGACCATTCAGGAAACACTATCCATCGACAATATTCCTACAGATTCACTCCAGGAGATCACCACCAAGAGCCGAAGCAATTTTCTCATCTCCTTTATTTTTCTCTCCAAAGAAAAACGAAAGGGAATCACCGACTTTTACGCATTCAGCAGAATGGTGGATGATGCGGTGGATGATCATCCTCCAGAGGAAGGGAAAAAGCTGTTGGAATTTTACAGACAGGAGATTTCCCGCTGCTATGGTGGAACCCCGTCTCATCCTCTCATAAAAAATCTTCAGCAGACTCTGCAACGATTTAAGATCCCTAAAAAATATCCGGAATTATTGATCGAAGGGTGTGAAATGGATCTGCAGAAAAATCGCTATGCTAACTTTGAAGAGCTTTACCAATATTGTTACCGGGTTGCCGGTGTGATTGGTCTTTCCTGCATGAAGATTTTTGGATTGGAAGGGAAGGAAGCGGAACAAAGCGCGATCGATTTAGGCTTGGCCCTTCAGCTCACCAATATCTTGCGAGATATTCGCGAAGATGCAGAACGTGGCCGAATCTATCTGACTCAAGAAGACCTGAAAAAATTTAATGTCACTGAGGAAGAAATTCTATCAGGAAAGATGAAGCCACATTTCATCCCCTTATTGAAACTTCAGGCTAATCGAGCCGAGTCTTACTATCAAAAAGCGTTTACCGCGATGGAGAAAATTCCAAAACGCCCCTTGCTTGCTGCATGGATGATGGGAAAGACCTATCACCAAATTTTACAAACGATTCGTCAGAAAAATTACGATGTTTTCTCAGACAGAATTCAACTTAAAAAAATCAAGAAATTTATAGTGGTCCTCAAGACATTGGTAATCAATTAAACAAAGGCGTTCTCATGCCCCCACAGAAAATCCAAAAGGAAATCGCGATCATTGGTGGCGGTTTTGCCGGTCTCTCCGCCGCCTTGCGCCTTCATCGAGCAGGAGCAAAATTTGTTTTGATCGAAAAGCGCCCTTTCTTTGGAGGACGGGCCTATTCTTTTAAAGAACCTAAAACAGGAGAGATTGTCGACAATGGCCAACATCTTTTGATGGGTTGCTACCACGAGACGATGAAGTTTTTGCGAGAAGTGGGGACGGGTGCACAGCTCGATTTTCAAAAAAATCTCAAAGTCAGTTTTGCCGAAGATCAAAACCTGCATCAGCTGAGCTGCCCCAATCTCCCCGCGCCGCTCCATCTCGCATGGGGTTTGATAAAATTTAAAGGGCTGATGTGGAAAGATAAGGCGGGCTTGCTTAAGCTGAAGCGTTTGTCGCTCGGAAATACAGGAAACGGAAATGGGTGGGATCACCGATCGGTGTTGGATTTTCTCAATGAGGGGAAACAATCCTCCTACGCCATTGAAAAATTTTGGGAACCGTTTGCCCTAGCGATCCTAAATGAATCTTTGGATATCGCCAGTGCCGACCTTTTTCGTGAAGTCTTAAAACGCTCTCTCTTCTCCAACAAAATGGATTCGACATTGATCCTCTCCAAAGTCGGATTAAGTGATCTCTACGCCACCCCACTCACTGAATATTTTCAGAAAAATGAAGTGCCGTGTCTTTTTAATACTCAAGTGATGAAAGTAGAAAAAGAAAATGGCAGTTTTCAGATTCAAACTCAAAATCAAACCATTGAAGCGGAGAAGATTTTATTCGCCACTACTCCGAATGCTTTAGATAAAATTTTAGAAGGGAGTGGAGGGATTCTTCCGCAATTAAAAAAGGATCTTCCCAAATTTGGCACCAGTCCAATCGTCTCGATCAATCTTTGGATTCGCAATTTCTCTCCCCCCGATCGAATGATTGGTTTAATCAAGAGTCAAATGCATTGGCTATTTGACAAGGGGCAGATCTTTCCGCAAAGAGGTTCCACCCATCTGACGTTAGTGGTGAGTGGTGCCCATCGCTTGGCGCAGGAATCAAAAGAAGCTTTGGTTAAATTAGCCATCGAGGAGTTAAGGAGATTTTTTCCAGAGATCGACCCTGATGCGGTAGAACATTCTCAAGTCGTCAAAGAACTCGAAGCAACCTTCAGCGCCAAAATGGGGCTGGCAAAATTTCGTCCCTCCGCAAAATCGGAGACGGAAGGGATCTATTTAGCGGGGGATTGGACCGATACCGGACTGCCGGCAACGATCGAAGGGGCCGTGATCAGCGGCCATCGCGCCGCCAATTTAATTTTACAAAACCCGTAGGGGCGGGTGAAATTTTGGGCACGGTTTTCGTGCCCAAAATTT
>JBGTGJ010000109.1:0-12042 GCA_041746775.1 bacterium | reverse complement strand
GGCTTGAGATTCATTTGAGATTTCTTGTTGAAGTTCCTGAATCTCCTCATTAATTTTTTCGATGACATCGGCCGGCTTCTCCCAATCAAAACCTAAGCGACCGACCTTTGAGCCGATTCGGTAAGCTCGGGCGAGGGCGGGGAGTTGGGTGGGGATGCTTTCCAAGACTGACTCGGAATCTTGCTTTTCCGCCGCCTTGATTTTCTCCCATCGACTTAGTGCTTCTTCCGGGTGTTCCACCTTTTCCTCGCCAAACACATGCGGATGGCGTCGGACCAGCTTGTGGATAAGTTGGGAAATGACGTCCGAGATCTGAAAACTCCCTGCTTCTTTTCCAATCTGAGCGTGGAAGACAATCTGGAGAAGGAGATCTCCCAATTCTTCCGAAAGGTGAGTGACGTCTTGCTGTTCAATCGCGGCTAAGACCTCATAAGTCTCTTCCAATAGATGAGGAGTAAGGGATTGGTGAGTTTGTTTTTTATCCCACGGACAACCGTTAGGGCCACGTAGTTGAGCCATTACTTCAAGCAATCTTTCAAGAAGCAGTGAAGGAGTTTCATTTGTAACGGTCATTTATATTTCCTTTCAATTATTGGTGAACTTAATTCCCTAGCTTACAAACCAGGTTTACAAACGATACCATATAAGGTAGCATATTTAAAAATATGGGAAGAATTCGGCGAGGAGGCTACATCTTTGAATTTTGGGTAGGAGATCATCCTCCTCGGCATGTGCATGTTTTAAAAGATCGCAAACTGATTGCAAGAGTAGAGTTAGATTCAAAACTGACATTGATGGAGGGTAAAATCAACCAACGGGTTAGGAAAATTCTTAGAGAATTTGTTAAAAAAGGGGTTCTGAAATGAAACACAAAAAATTTAAAAATGTAAAATTTGATAATAAAAAGCGGATCTTTAACATAGAGTATACTTCAGGTCTTAAAATAGAGTGTCCCTATTCGGCGTTAGGTATTCGTGGAAAAGTGGTCAAAGCTTCTGCTGATAAAGAGGTGGGGGGGCATTCATTTTATTTTATTCTTGAGAATGGCCACAAAGACTTTGTTCCCTTCGACCAACCACTCCACATTTCACAACACCCGGAATATGTCAGACAACAGACCCTGTATGAAGTCACCAAACAACTGAATGAATTTATCAAACAAGAAAAGGTATCCAAACGAGAACTCGCCAGACGTCTAGGGACTTCGATGTCTCAACTCTCCCGACTTTTAGATACCACCAACTATAAGAAAGAACTTTCTCGCCTCATCGAACTCGCAGCGATGTTAAATTATGAATTTACATGGAAGTTCAAAAAAGCAGCTTAAGAGGCAGGTTTTTAAATGAGAAAGTGGAATTTGCCAATCATCTTAGGGGTTTTATTAATCACTGTATTAACTTGGAGCCTTTCCAAGCCTCTCTCGACCTCACTATCTATTCTGCTACCGGCGCTCTCAGGTTTATTGTTCTATCTTTTAGGTTTTGGAATTTATTGGTTTTTATATCCTCGTGCTGGGCTTAAACCTTTATTGATCTTTCATTTTTTGGTCGGAATTTTCTTAATTCTGAGTGGCAGGACGGAAACGTCCTCTCTTTCTTCCATTTTTTTGATCTTTATCCCAGCCACCTTTCTCAATTTTGCTTGGCTCATCTCGGAGACGCTGATTGAAATTCGAAAGCGGATTTTTGTTTTTATTTTTGGCTACTTATTGAGCGTATTGATTCTTGTGCTTTATTTTTATTCTTCGAAATCATTGGCTCTCATCTATAGTTATTTGCTCGCTGTCTATCTCTTTTGGATATTGCGCTTGGTCTGGAATTGGATGAAACCTCCGCTGCTTTTGACGAAATTTTGGTCGAAGTGTCTCTTCTTAGGTCAATTATTTCTGTTCATTCTTCCGGTAGCGATCATTTCCATTCTGTATTTTTGGAAAGGGCCCTTTCCTTTTTATTCTCTTACTCCTGCAGCCTTACTTTTTCCTCTCGCACTGTGGGCCGGGATCTATCCCGCGAAGAGTCGGCAGATGGAGGTTTATTTAGTGCAATCTGAGAAACGGAAAGGTTTTGGTGATTTACTGGCAGGGCTCACGCATGAAATTAACAATCCACTCAACTTCATCTATTCCAACATGGAACCGCTACGAGAAAAGTTAGAGGTACTTAAGCGGCACATTCCCCACTCAGATGACGAAGGACAGAAAATTTTAACCGATCTAGAAAAAATGTCGGGAAGTATGGAGGATGGGGTTCAAACGATTCGAGGTTTGATCGAACAGTTTCGCGGTTTTCCCAAGCCTCATGCTGAAATGAAAGATCTCGTTGATCTCAACAAGATCCTCGATCGCAGTATCGAATTATTGGCACACAAATGGAAAGAGAAAATCAAAATAGAGCGTCATTTTGGAGAAATTTCCAAGGTTCGTGGTTTTGCTTCCGAGTTGCAACAAGTCTTTACAAATCTGATTGCCAATGCATGCGATGCAATTTCCGCGGGAGGAGAAGTGGAGATCACCACCCAAAGCGCGGTGGGCGGGGTGAATGTTTTTGTGCGTGATTCGGGCAGCGGAATTCCAAAAGAAAATATTACTAAAATCTTCGATCCTTTTTACACGACGAAAGGGCAGGGGGAGGGGACTGGGCTTGGTCTTTCCATCGCGCAGCAAATTATTAAGAGCCACAAAGGATCGATTGAGGTACAATCAGAAGAGGGGAAGGGGACTGAATTTCTAGTATTTCTACCCAGTTAAACTATGAATAATCCGATTTTCCAACCCGCTATCCTTTACGTCGACGATGAGCAACACAACCTTGATTCTTTTCGTCGCGCCTTCGCGGAAGATTATCCGGTCAAAACTTGCATTTCGGCACAAGAGGGGTTGAAGGTTTTAGAGAAAGAAGATTTTTCGATGGTCATCGCCGACCAGCGGATGCCCGGAATGACCGGCATCGAACTGTGCGAAAAAATCTATCAAACCAAACCGGAAACGATCCGCATCATTCTTACCGCTTACACCGAAACCCAATTTCTGCTCGATGCCATCCACCGCGGCCATGTTCATGACTATATCGTCAAACCTTGGAAAAAAAGTGAACTCAAGCCGGTCCTCGATAAGGCATTCGAAGACTACAAACAAAAGAAGATTAAATTAGAAGAGTTGAAATCGAAGGCGATTCAAGTGGAACGACTCCAGAAAGAGATCACGGAGATCTACGATCCAGAAGGGGTTGTCGGCGCGGAAACAGGACTACGCCCCATCATGGAGACCTTAAAGAAGGCTGCTCCCACTGACGCCACCATCCTACTGTTGGGAGAGACTGGGACGGGTAAAGAAGTGTTGGCTCGGAAGATCCACCGCCTTAGCCAGCGAAGTTCGGGCCCTTTTGTCCCGGTTCATTGCGCCGCATTGGTGCAAACCCTTTTGGAGAGCGAATTGTTTGGTCACGAAAAGGGGGCCTTTACCGGAGCAGACCGTACGCATGTCGGAAGTTTTGAGATGGCGCATGGCGGTAGCTTGTTTTTGGATGAGCTGGGAGAAATTCCGGAAGAGATTCAGGTGAAGTTACTGAGGGTCTTGCAGGAGAAAAAAGTGCAAAGGGTTGGAAGCACCAAGCTTATTCCCGTCGATGTCCGCTTGGTAGCAGCCACCAACCGCAATCTAGAGAAAGCGGTTCAAGAAGGGAAATTCCGTGCCGATCTTTTTTTCCGTCTCAATGTCATTTCGGTTTCATTGCCCCCATTACGAGAGCGTAAAGAAGATATCCCTGCACTGGCCGAATATGTTTTGAATAAACTGGCTCAACGCAGTGGTAACACGGTCACTCTTTCCAACGCCGCCATCGAATATCTCCAGCGTTACGATTGGCCTGGGAATGTGCGCGAGCTGGAAAACATCATGGAGCGCGCAGTCATACTCAGTCCTGGTCCACAAATCGAACCGGAAGATCTGAATCTAAATTTTGAAGAAAGCCTAAGAGTTGAAAACGTCGACCTGGGAAAAATCTCCGCTCCAGGTACTTTTCGAGTACAGCTTCAGATGAAGGAAGTGGAAGAGTTGAAAGAGGCTTTGGTCAAAACACGCGGAAACATTTCTGAGGCGGCCCGTCTGGTGAACCTTCCGCGTACGACTTTTTATAATCGCTTGCGCAAGAATGGCCTGGTCTAAGTCACTTGAAAAGATTTATCTTGCGCCAGCCGATAGTTACTCTCTCACAATCGACCAAACTCCTGAGAACATAAAACTATCATTATCTGTTGCGCTGTTTAAACCTGCCGTGGTGCAGAGAAAATTGATTCGCATTTGGGGAAATTGCTCACAAAGGGTAGCAAAGTCTCCCGTCGCTTCTCCAGCATTGGGATCGCAATTGATTAAATCCGTATGACTTTCTCCAGTAGTATTAAAGAAGAGCACCGCTTCTTCCAATAGTCGGGGAGTCACTCCTGGCTCATCGGCAAATTGAGTTTGAAGAGTCTCTCGAGTGATTTCATCTAACTCGGGAAGTCGGTGAAAGAGAGTGACAACATTATGAACCAGTAAGCGAGAACCATTGTTCATAACAAATTCGGCGTCAGAACGGGTTTGAAACAGATTAAATTCGGGGGCGAAAAGGGTGAATTCCTTATTAATGTTTGTAAATTGGCCAATTTTCTCCACAGTTCCTGGCTCGACAATGTCAATTTTAAACACAGGAAGTTGTGGATCTCCTTCTCCAGTGATTCCTCCCTGGGTAAAGATCGTTGCAACGACGTTGGCATCGGGAGCTCCGGCAAGGGGGGCAAAGGGACTCCCGTGGATATAGACGGCAGATCCCCCTTCCATCGTGTGAAATATACATTCTTCATCTCCAGAGAAACAGGCAGAGCCAATCACTAATTTTCCATCAAGCAGTTGTCCTTCGGTAACGTTCCCCTCCGTGCGATCAATATTTCCCGAACAATATAACTTTCTAACTTGTGGTGTAGTTCCTGGAATGCTCGAGGAGAAATCGATGAGTTCTTGTGAAGGTTCGAAGTTTGTCGGTAAGTCGAAGCATTTAAAATTGGAGGAGCATGCCTCACGATCTCCCGCAAAGGTGGCACAAGCATCGAGGTCGTAGACTCTTTTAATTCCTCCACCTGGTGCTGGAGTTAGTTCCGGAGAAGTCATTGAAGGAATAGTAAATGTTCCACCTAAAACTCCGGCCGTTGAATCAAACAAATCCCAAGTCACTGGGAATTGACTGTCGATCTGCGCTTGTTTCTTAATCGAAAGATTGAGGAGGAGGTTGGGCGAGGAACCTACGGGGTTTCCGGAAGCAATCAAGACATTGGTATCCGAGGTCAAGCTGCCACTGAAGGGGACCGGCAAGGCGACCGGCTCGCTTCCAACTCCACCACACCCTGAGAAGACAAATGAGGCGAGTAATGGCAAAAGAATTAATAAAAAGATTACATTACTATTTTTTTTAAATTGCATATCCACCTACTCCCCTTGCTTACCCCAGTTATCTTATTATCCGCATTTCAAAGTACCAAAACAACATCATTTTTATCTGCCTACTCTAAAACCCGTCCGACATGTTGTTGTCGGACGGGTTTGTCGAGCCAGCCTATTGGGATTTTCCTGGGGGTTTTAAAAAAAAACCCCATGAGCTGCTTCAAGCTCGGCATCTGTATAGGTAGACTGTTTTCCAATCGCACTATTCTTCGCCGTCACGACATAGTCGACATAATCGTCAGCTGTGATCAATCGATTGTTCAGAAGCGCTTGAGCAGCGGCGACAACTTTGTTCACGTAGATCTTGTTGGTCGGATAATGGTTGTTGATCGAGCCAACATCAAACCCGTCAGCAAACCGGTTATAAAAACCACCGGCCTGCCAGCCTAAAATTCTCTCCCATTCGGGACGAAGTTCAGGAGGTAGTTGGTTATTGGGGCCTAGCTCGAGCCCATTGTATTCGCCTAATGGAACCTCAACATAAGGTAATCGTATCCCTCCGAGGGCATTCCCATTGTCATCGCGTGCCTCCACAAAATTCCCTTCTGCATCCACCAAGGGATTCCCATTCATATCGAGTTCCACCAATTCTGATACCGGATCTAGACCGCCGTCAAAACCCCCCATAATCGGAAAATCAGGTGAGTTGCCGAAATGATCGCAGAAATCACCTACTATCCCGAAATTTGCCAGGAAAGAAGCACAGGGAATTCCGGTGTTAGCTAAAACTGCGGGCGCCCCTTTTAGCCCTATGCTTGGAGGGGGAAGCGTCCCGTTTTTGATCCATAGGCGAAGGTTTTCACACATCGCTCCCACTGGCTTGAAGGAATTGGCAACGTTTTGTCGGAAGTTTGGCTGAATATCCGGGAATATATCGTCGAGATTGATCAGACCTTTGGGAACATGAGAGCCCGGTACTTCATAATAGCGGTAGTTTGAGAAGTCCGGACCTTCCAACCTCAGAAACCCTCCATTAAATATTTGCAGGTCTGTTTCGGAGGCAATGGAAATTACTTTGCCAGCCGCTGCTGCCGCCGTGATTGGCTGAGTACAGGAAGGGTAACTACTCAATGGATCATTGATCGTGTTGAAATGCATGTCGGTGCAAATAGGTTGCGAGGCCACCTGCAAAAAGCCATCGTATGCGGTGGGATTTTGATTCAGAAAGTACTCATTCCATATGCTGTTTCCGCCCGAAAAGCCCGTAGCGATGACGATATTGGCATGAGTCATATCACTCAGTCCGCTTGGAGGGTTTGTGACCAGCCCTTTTATGTCCCTTAGTATTTGATGGACATCCATCGGATCCTGAATGTCATTTTTATGATAACCCGCAATAGGTCGTCCCATGTCGGCAGCAGCATCGAGCACATATTTGTTCCAATCAAGTTCCACAAAAGTGTAACCCTTTCCACCGATGAACTTTTCCGGAAATATTTGAGCACCACAACTGACGGTAGCCATATCGTGGCCATCAAAATCCATATAAGACGTTTCCTGCATGGTGTAACATTTTGCGCTGATAATCGCGGTCCCGTTAAATTGACTGGCTTTCTTAGAGTACAACATGGTGACGGGAGCCTTATAGGTATTCCCATTACTTGGAACCGTTCCGTTCATGGATCCACTACATTTAATGTAGTCCTTGCCACCAAGCTGGACAGCCGTTTTTGTGCACGTGACTGAAGTAACTGCTGACCATGCCGGGATGGCGAATAAACTGAATAACACAAAGGCGACTAATGAATGGGCCACCTTTTTATGAAATTTTAATCGTGATACTTCCCACATAACCTACCCCCTTTTATGAAATGTTTTTCAAACAAGATCGCAAACTGAGGACCCGCCTTACTTAGGAGCAGGTCATCACAATGAATCTTGGTTGGTTATGTAAATATAGAGAGCAAAAGGTCGGCCAAAACGGCGAAAACTTGGCGAGTGAAGAAATGTACAATATATCGAGGGATTAGCATGCTAGAATAGTAGTCAATGGATAAACAGAAGTGTCCATATCTCTCCACAGCTCTCCAAAAATATCGGATTTGCCCTGAAGTGACATGTAGGAATGGTGTGAAAAGTCCTCAAAAGGGGCCGCTTGAGCAAACCCTCGACACGGCGGAGTGAAATTCATACAATTATGATGAGTCGGCATATTTTATGCCATTAGTAGAAGGGGAGATTAGACTCGAAGAAGGGAGGGATTTCTGAAAAAAATCGACGGGAAATACCGGATCATTGAACCTCTGGGGGAGGGATTCGGTGGGGCGGTGTATCTAGTGGAGTGCGGGGAAGATCGCTTGGCGCTCAAACAATTGCGAATGCGATCGGATCACGATGTGCTTAGCTCCAAGGAAATTTTAGATAATTTTAAGCAAGAATTTTCCACTCTTAAAAAATTAAATCACCCCAATATCCTGCGCATCGTCGATTTTGGTTTCGAGCCGAAAGAAAAATTTTATTACTTCACGACGGAGTATATCGAAGGAAAAGATATTTTCGAGGCGACACGCGGGTTGACACCGGAGGAGATCGAGGAGCTGTTTGTTCAAGCATTGCGTGCTCTCGGTTACTTGCATTCGCAGGGGGTTTTTCACTTCGATATCAAGCCGACAAATATTTTAGTAGGGCTGGATGAGAACGGCAACAGAACAGTCAAACTGATCGACTTTGGTCTCACCGCTTTTCAAAAAAAAGGGATCTTGGCTGGCTCTCCTGCCTTTATGGCTCCGGAAGCTTTGTTAGAAGAGGCGCGTGATGGCAGATCCGATCTCTATTCATTAGGGGTGACCTGGTACACCTGTCTAGCGGGAACAAATCCGTTCAAAACTTCTGACATGCAAAAGACCATCGACCTGCAACGGGTTTGGAGTCCTCCGCGAATCTCCACTCAATCTGCAAAAATTCCTCCGTACCTCGACCCGATATTAGAAAAACTGCTGCGGAAAAATCCGACGGTTCGTTACCACCGGGCAGATCAGGTGATTCGCGATCTCAACTGGAGTGGTCGGCATTCTTATCCATTGGAAACTGAAGCGACTGCCCTGGCATACTTGCCCGGTGAAGGTCGTTTAGTGGGACGGGATGCAGAATGGGGGCAATTGGTTTCCATTTTTAATCGGATCTTTGTGACTCGGAGTGAATCGAAGGGGTGTGTGGTTATTTCGGGAGAACCAGGTTCGGGAAAGTCTCGTCTTCTCAACGAATTAAAATATCATGCCCAACTACAAACCATTACGGTTTTGAACCTGATGGAAACGACGTTAGGAAAACTTTCCTCCAATAGCCTTTTGATTGCCGAAGATATCGATACGGAAGTTTTGAAATGGGTCGAGACCTGGATGCATCAATTTTCCACCCACTCATTTTTGATCGTTCTTACCGGAAAAAATCTTCCCGACGTTCCAGAGCTTGGAATCAAAATTCAGCTGAAAAATTTCGATCGCGCCAAAGTGGCTGAATATATTGCATCCGTTTTGGGAATGGATCATCCCCCGGATTTTCTGGCGGAAGAACTGCATCGACGCAGTGAAGGGAATCCTTTATTTCTGACTCAACTATTGTATTCGCTCATTCAGTCCCACCAGATTTTTGACAATCAGGGGAGATGGTCTTCCACTATTCTCAAAGAGGTGGGCATTGATTTTAGTAAACTAGAAATTCCCCAGACCCTCTCTGAATTTTGTCAGGCCAAATACAGTCTTCTCAATCCCAAGTTTCAAAAAATATTGTCTTTCATCGCTTTGACGAAGGGTTCGCTCACCACGGCCCATTTCCAGCATTTAGGTTTGGAGATGAAACCTTTGGATTGGAAAAGGCTGGAGAAAGAAAACCTTGTATCCGTCGATCCGGTGGATGGGGAGATCAAATTGCTTAATCCTAGTTTCGCAGATTTTATTCCTAAAACAATTTCTTCCAAAGCATTGTCGGCACTTCATCAAAGTTTAGGAGAACTTTTCCTTCATGAACCAGCCACTCAAGAACCAGCTTGTTATCATTTAGGATTAGGATTGGGATCTCGAGAACAACGTTTCGAACATCTTAAACAACATGGAGAATCGTTATTGCAGCGAAGCGCCTGGCTTGAAGCATTGCGCAGCTTTACTCTGGCAGCGGAGATAGCTCCCAACTCGGAAAAAAAAGTAGAAGTGATTTTAAAAAAATCTCGCGCGTTGTTTAGAATTGGTAATACGGCCGAGGCATTGTCTTTGTTGACGGAAACGAAATCGATTTTAAAACAAGAGCGAGAAAATCCTTTGCAATGGCGGTGGGTTCAACAAACTTATCGAGAAATGGCGAACATGTTCCTCAAAGAGGGGAAACTCGATTTAACCCGCGAATCGCTGCAGGCCTCTCGCGTGCTACTAGAAGAGCATGAAGACAACGCGGTGGAAGAGATGATCCTAGATAATTTTAAGGCCTCGCTGTTGATGCGTGAGGGGAAAATCGGTGACGCGGAGAAGATTAGCGCCGATACCTATCGTCGATGGCAAGCCCTGCCGACCGAGTTAAAACAGCAAGTCCTTAATAATGAGATTGCGACCATCTATCTTTCTCAACGCAAACCCGAACTTGCTCAACCGTTGTTTCAAGAACAGGCTGGCTTTTTCGGGCAAATCCGAAATCTCTCCAAACAGGCGTATGCCCTTTATGGTTGGGCGGAGACTTTTTATGCACTGAAAAATTACGACGAGGCGGTTCAGAAGTATCATGCTTGTGCCAATTTAAGTCGTGAGATTAAAAACGAAGAGTTACTTTTTCACACTTTTAACGGATTAGGAAACATCGCCTACTTTCAAAAAGATTGGGAACGAGCTGCCAATTATTACCAAGAGGCTTTGGAATTGGCGCAGCACAATGCCAGTTTAGATAGCACCGTTGGTATCGCGATTAATTTAGCAATGGTTCTGAGATTTCAAGGGGACTACGGACAATCTCAAATGTATTTGCAACACGTCATTGCAACGCTCGAGGCTCAATTTCCTCCCAGTTTGAATCAGCTTTATTTTTTGGTTCAAGGGTATGTTGAATTAGGAAGGTTGAAACTTGCAATCAACCATTTCATCGAAGCACGAGATGCCTTTCGCGATGCTGCTCGAATGGTAAGAAATCATCCTCCACTGGCACGTTTCCGTTTTCTCGCAGGGATCGGACTCGCAGAGACCTCGTTTCACCTCGAGAGACCTTCGGAGGCGCAAACGGTCTTGATGGAATTAGAAAAAGAAAATCTTACACCCGAAGAAAAAAAAGAATTTGAAGATTTGATGAAGAAGTTCAGCGGTTCGAAAAGCGGGGATCCTTTTCAGACCAAGGTCTTTCGGGCTAATCGATTCTGAATGCTAGAGGCATTCGGAGTACGACAATGAATTGTCGTACTCCATGTAGAAAAAGTCTTGTCTAACCTCTCCACGCTGATTAAAGGCGATGAAGTAGCAAAAATGAAATATCTTATGCCGGGATAGCTCAGTTGGCAGAGCAACTGATTCGTAATCAGTAGGTCGGCGGTTCGATTCCGCCTCTCGGCTTCCTATCATGTCTGTCATCCCAGCTGTTTTTAGCTGGGATCCATTTTATGTGATAGATTTTCCTTATTTTTGGAAGGATACTCTATTCGTAGAAAATGGATCAGCTAAAGACATGCTGGAATGACAACATTTTCATTTAAGGAGTCGGATATGAAGATGACAACATTTCTAATATTTTTGATCAGTTTTTCTTTTCTATTTCTTCCAAAAACCTTCGCCCAAGTGACTCAAGATACCGAACTTACCTATAAAGAAATCAAATATGTCTGCACCGGTGTGGGTGAATCCAAAGAAGATCCCCGTTGGTCCAAATATCCTCTCAAGCTCATGTTTGCTGGGGCAGGGAGGGCGTACGTTTCTTATGTGAAGGTCCAGATCAAAGATGCTGCGGGAAATATGGCTTTTGAGTCGGATTGTGATGGCCCGTGGTTACTGGTTCAACTCAAGCCTGGAAAATACGATGTCACCGCCACCGCATTGAAGAAATATACCCGATCCGCCTCCATCTCTGTCAAAGATAGTGGGCAGACAGAATATGTCTTTAGATTTACTGAGGTTTCTGAAGGGCATTAATTCATTTTTTTAAAAAAAACCCGCAACCTTTTCTTCGAAGTTCCGAAGAGGCTTCATCCCACATGACTGCCCCGAAATTAGAAAAATTTCCCCCTCGTGTATCTACGGGTTCGCCTCAAGCGGAATCGTTTGCTTCCTATTCTTTGCCTATTGCTCAACTGATCGATCAGATTGCATTTTCCCATTCGTCGACACCTCAAGAAGGGGTACTCCAAAAGATTTTTAAAAATGGAACTGCTTCAAACTTAAGAGAAGCTATCCTACGATTAAATTCCAAAGAACGAGAGCAGCTTTTCACACGAGTTTCGGAAACTTCCTTACAAAAACTTATTTCTTATTCTCAAGAAAACCAATCGGATCTGTTTTGGAATCGGTTATTGGCTTTTGGGCAACAGCAGGTTCAAGAGGGGAAGAATGAGGTAGCCAGTGCCGTTCTGGGTTATATTACCTCCGTAGGGGCGGGGGTAAATAATA
>JBGTGJ010000108.1:0-4667 GCA_041746775.1 bacterium | reverse complement strand
ACTTTTGCGTTTAAGATTTCAAGGGCCTGTTGTACTAATGGATCATTGACTTCAATCTTGGGAGCCACCTCGGGTTGATTCTTTGGAACCTTAATCACCGCTTCCGTCGAAACCACCACTTTAAAATTTTCCATCCCCTCTTCTGCAAATGCTTCTGAAAGTTTGGGAGCCTTCTCTTGCATCATTTCGGCCCAGAGTGAATCCTCTTCAAAGATTAATACTAACCGTTTTTCCTCCCAACGTTTGCCAAGCGCGTGTTCTAAGATCGCCTTCACTTGTGGGCGCTTGCGTAGGGCTCGTTCCAAGAGTGCCTCTCCACCCATCGAATGAGCCGTTGGAGTTGAGGAACCTTCTTTTGCTTCCTTTATGAGGGCATTGGTCTGCTTGGGAGGATTTGTAGAAGTTGGAATGGAAGGAGGAATTTTTGCTGCAAGTGTAGAAACCCCTCCCCCTCCGAGCAATGTCCCTAAAGATTGATAAGGAAATCCATGCAAGATTTTTACAATCAATAGATCAAAAAGAATCTTCGGTGACTCACTACGAAAGATCTCCTGCGCCCCACGATAGACGGTTTGAAAAATAACTTGCAGGTCGTGGAGCTCGACCCGTTGCACTGTTTGCTCCATCAACTTCAAGCGCTCTTGAGTGCATGAAGCGGCAAGAAAATCACCGCCCGCTACCTTCAAGATAGTCAAATCATGCAGATAATCGACCCATTGGAGGGCAATTTGTCGCAGGTCATACCCACGCAGATAAATCTCCTCAACTTTTTGGAGCGCCTCCTTCCCCTTCCCTTCCAGACAATCGTTGGTGAGATCTTCGATAAAGGTGGCGTGCACTAACCCCAACATCTCCAAAATTTTATCTTCCTTTAACTGATCCCCACACAGCCCAATCCCCATATCCAAAAAACTTTGCGCGTCCCGCATCGACCCTTCGGCCGAGCGAGCGATCAGTTCCAGCGCGGAAGGTTCAAACGAAACTTTTTCCGCCTGAGAAATCTTTTCCAACTGACCCTTGATCTGCCCTTGCGAAAGTCGTCTCAGATCGAATCGTTGGCAACGAGAAAGAATCGTGATGGGAATCTTATGAGCCTCGGTCGTCGCAAAGAGAAATAGGACGTGGGGAGGGGGCTCTTCTAAGGTCTTGAGAAGCGCATTGAACGCGGCGTTAGAAAGCATGTGCACTTCATCAATGATGTAGATCTTATACTTTCCTGCAGCCGGAAGATATTTTACCTGCTCCCTCAATTCCCGAATATGATCCACACTGGTGTGACTCGCTCCATCGATCTCATTGACGTCGAGGAATTGTCCCGCCGTGATCGCTTTGCAATTGGAACAGACGTTACAAGGATTGGGAGTTGGCCCCTTCTCACAATTCAGTGACTTCGCAAAGATCCGCGCCAGTGAAGTCTTTCCTGTCCCCCGCACACCGGTGAAGAGGTAGGCATGATGCAATCGATCTTTGAGGATCGCATTCTTGAGCGTTGCGGTGACATGCTCTTGTCCGACGACTTCATCGAAGTTTTGAGGACGGTATTTTCGGGCTAGGACTTGGTAAGACATAAAAAAATTGGCCAGGCTCCCCTCGCAGCACAACGAGAATCCTGCTACCGTTGCTTCCTTCCGGACCTGGCGGGTTTCACAGGCCCCATTTGCGCGAGGACCCGGCCGAGAGGGGGGATAGGATATTTGTGGGGGAGGAGCAAGGAGGTTTTCGACTTGAGCTCCATCCACTCCTATACTAAACGCATCCAGGTAACCCTCTCCCCAAACCTTAACGAAATCTGGAGGATTTTTATGGCAGACCTCGTCATGTCGATCGACCAAGGAACGACCGGAACCACGGTGTTGATTTTAGATCACCAACTTAACCTACTCGCCAAAAAAAATAACGAGTTCAAACAGTACTATCCTCAATTGGGATGGGTCGAACATGATTTGGAGGAGATTTGGAGCTGCACCGTTAAGACGATTCAGGAAACAATCCAACTTGCCAACATCGATCCGAAAAGAATTGCAGCGATCGGTATCACCAATCAACGTGAAACAACTGGGATTTGGGATCGAAACACGGGAAAGCCAATCCACCACGCCATCGTATGGCAAGATCGTCGCACTGCAGACTTTTGTAACAAATTGAAAAAGAAACCGGGGATGGAGACAAAGATTCGGAAAAAAACCGGCCTAGTGATTGACGCCTACTTTAGTGGAACCAAGATTAAGTGGTTGTTGGATAACGTGGCAGGGGCACGGGAGAAGGCAAAGAAAGGGGAACTCGCCTTCGGTACGATTGACACCTTCTTAGTCTATCAACTCTCAGGACGAAAAGTTCACGTCACCGACGTCTCGAATGCCTCGCGAACACTATTGATGAATCTCAAGACATTAGAATGGGATCCAGAACTACTGAAAATTTTCAACGTCCCTCAAGAAGTTCTCCCTAAAATCTGTTCTAGCTCGGAAGTTTATGGAAAGACTCGCGGAGTCCCTGGGCTTCCCGATGGAATTCCGATCTCCGGTATTGCAGGGGATCAACAATCGGCCCTTTTCGGCCAGGCCTGCTTCGAACCTGGCGCTGCCAAATGCACCTTCGGAACTGGCTCCTTCATCCTAATGAACACCGGAACTAAGATCGTCCCCAGCAAAAATAAAATGCTCACCACCGTCGCCTGGAAGATCGGCAACAAGACCGAGTATGCGCTGGAAGGTTCCGCTTTCATCGCCGGTGCGGCGGTCCAGTGGCTGCGAGATGGATTGCATCTATTAAATGGTGCGGGAGATATCGAGACACTCGCTTCATCAGTACCAGATAGTGGCGGGGTTACCTTTGTTCCGGCTTTGGTCGGTTTAGGAGCACCCCATTGGAAACAAGAGGCCCGCGGCCTGATCAATGGCATCACACGCGCGACCACCAAAGCCCATCTCGCTCGTGCGACGTTGGAAGGGATTGCCTTCCTGCAGTACGACATCCTTCAGGCGATGGCGAAAGATCTTGGAAAAAAATTGAAGGAGCTAAAAGTCGACGGCGGCGCCTCGGTGAATAATCTTCTCATGCAATTCTTGACTGACCTCCTCCGCGTCAAAATCGTTCGACCCAAGATGGTAGAAACCACCGCGCTAGGGGCTGCCTTTTTGGCCGGTCTTGCCGTTGGGGTTTGGAAAGATCAAAAAGATATCCAAAAAAGCTGGGTGAAGGACCGAGAATTTGTCGCGGAAATTTCTCCTGCTTTGGCGAAAAAGCATGTCGATCGTTGGAAAGAGGCGGTCGCCAAAGCGTAATGTTTCTATTAGGAATTGGTAGGGGCAATCCCCACGTGGTTGCCCCTCTTTTTTTTCAATTATGCGATTCATCGATGAAGCGATCATTAACGTCAAAGGGGGAAACGGAGGGAACGGTTGTGTCTCGTTCCGACGGGAGAAGTACGTCCCGCACGGCGGCCCCGATGGAGGGAATGGGGGGGATGGAGGGAGTGTCATCCTTCAAGCCGACCTCGGTCTCTCTACCCTGCTCGATTTCCAATACAGAAAAAACTTCGAAGGGGAACGTGGAGAACATGGCAAAGGGAAAAACCTTTACGGCCGGCGTGGCGAACCTGCGGTGATTCGCGTGCCGACTGGAACGGTCATTAAAGATGAGGCGACCGGGGATATTCTGGCCGATCTCACTCACTCTGGACAAACCTATCTCGCGGCAGTGGGAGGCAAAGGGGGGAGAGGAAATACCACTTATGTCTCTTCGACCAATCGCGCCCCTCGACAATCGGAGAAAGGGAAAGAAGGGGAAGAGCGAACTTTAAAGCTAGAACTGAAACTTCTCGCCGATGTCGGCTTGGTCGGACGCCCCAATGCAGGTAAGTCAACTTTGATTTCTCGCATCTCCGCCGCCAAACCGAAGATCGCCAATTATCCCTTCACCACACTTCAACCTCATTTGGGAGTCGTCAAGATGGGTGATCAAAACTTCACCGTGGCCGACATCCCAGGATTGATCGAAGGGGCCCATGAAGGGGCTGGAATGGGGATTCGATTTCTCAAACATATCGAGCGCACCCGTATCTTCCTTCATCTCATTGATCTCTCCGATTTGGAACACCCTGATCCTTATGATTCTTATGTGAAGATCAAAAAGGAACTGTTATCTTACTCTTCTAACTTTAAGAAAAGGCCAGAGTGGGTGGTATTTTCCAAGATTGATTTGATCACGGATCGAAAAATTTTAAAGAAGGCGGAGCAATTCTTTGCCAAAAAGAAACTCAAAACCTTTGCCATCTCGGCAGCGACGGGGGAAGGGGTGGATCCGTTAATCAAAGCATTAGCGAAGGAAGTTTTTAAGAAAATAGCTTCGGAATAACATGCGCGAACTCCTCAAAACCAAAAAACGAATCGTCGTGAAAATCGGCAGCTCGATGCTCACCGATGCGGAGGGGCATCTCGATCCAAAAGTTTTTGGAGCACTTGCTGAAGAAGTGGCGACGTTGTGCAAGCTGGGTAAGAAAATTATTTTGGTCAGCTCAGGGGCGATTGCCGCCGGGATGAAACGGATGGGGCTTTCGAAAAAGCCGCAACAAATCCCTAAAAAACAGGCGATGGCGGCGGTGGGGCAAACCGCTTTGATGCATGAATACGAAAAGAGTTTTGGCAAACGAGGACTCATGGTCGCCC
>JBGTGJ010000107.1:0-10939 GCA_041746775.1 bacterium | reverse complement strand
CGAGGGTTCTCAAATCGTAAGTTTTGTCGTCGGTTTTGTGCTGCATCTTGTTTAAACTCCTTTAAAAAGTTTTTTTCTAATATTCGTGTGCTAGACCGGTGTCAAGGTCTATAGGTCACGGTTTCTCGATTTCCATCAAAGTAGTGCCATTTTTAAAGATCCTCACATCTCCGGTAGACTCACTGATCACGATGGCTACAGCATTGGTCAACGAGGTAATCCCTGCGGCAGCTAAATGACGACTGCCTAAACCACGTTCAATTTCAGCGCTATCCGCGGTAGCCCCTAGATAGCGTCCTGCAGTGATGACGGTTCCATCGGCCCCTACGACAAAGGCTCCATCCAAGGCGGAAAATTCTCGGATCGTTTCTTTGAGTGCGGGGTTAAGAATATTTCTCTCCTCTTCGCTATACCCTTTGAAAGGATTGATGATCATCTGTTTGCTCAGCTGCATGACTCTTTCATCGTCCCCTAATACAAAGATGGTCCCTACCGGTTTTCCTTCACGCCCTTTGATCGCAAGTTCAATGGCCATATTCAGCGTTGCTTCAAAAATCTCCGGATTCACCGATTGAGGAATGCCGACGATATTTTTAGTTGTGATGATTTCACTCTCCTTGCCAATTTCAAAAACCGTCAGTGTGTCTAGAGTCATCAACGCGGAGGTTCCACAGATAAAAATGATTTTATCCCCTTCTTGAACTAACTGAGTGGAGATGGCGTAAGCCATCGCTAGTTTTATCAGGCCGATTCGGCCAAGCTTAATCTTGGGAAGAATAATGTGTTTGGGATATTTTTTTAAAAAATCGGAATCTTCCAATTTGGGATATTTGGTCACAGCGATGAGTTCACATTCTTTAGGAAGCTCAATTTCCAATTCATCCTCTCCCAGAGGATCAAGATAGATAAAGATCGCCTTGGCCTTGATGCTTTTGGCCATTTGTGTGGCGTTTTTTAAGATGCTTTTATTGAGGGCTTTCATAGAATTTAGCTAGGGCTGTGAGCTATGGGATATTGGGAAACAGGTGTCAACAAAGTTCCTCCTGCTCATAGCTCACCGCTCAGAACTTTTTTTAAGGATAAAATCCTCGCGTTAACATCGCTTGAGCGACCTTATTAATTCCTACCATAAGTGCAGCGAGTCGCATGTTGACCTTTCGTTCTTGAGAAAAATGATAAACGGTGCGGAATGCATTAGTCATAATTTCCCAAAGCCGTTTATTGATCTCTTTCTCATTCCAAAAATAATTTTGCAGATCTTGCACCCATTCAAAATAGGAAACGGTGACTCCTCCTGCATTGGCAAGTACGTCAGGAACGACAAAAATATCCCCGCGTTCTTGAATCACTTGGTCTGCTTCTATGGTCGTAGGACCATTGGCCGCCTCTAATAAGATCTCGCATTTTAATTTTCTAGCGATCTCTCCGGTAATGGTGCCATCGGTTGCAGCAGGGACGAGAACGTTAACATCCAATGTCATGAGTTCTTCGGGATTGATGGTTTCTGCATTCGGAAATCCGGAAACTGATCCATGGGTCTTGGCCCATTCCGCTAAATCAGAATAGATTATTCCATTAGGATTATAAATTGCCCCTTTGGCATCGGATACAGCCACGACCGTGGTACCTATCTTTTCTAATTTTTTTACTGCGGCCTCTCCGACATTGCCAAACCCTTGCACGGCGATTTTAGTTTGTTTGTTGAGTTTCTTTTTTAAAAACTTGGCCGCTTCCATCAAACAATAAACCACTCCACGGCCGGTCGCCTCTTTTCTTCCTAAGGATCCACCGATGATGACTGGTTTTCCTGTGACGATTTCGGGAATGGCGTACCCCTTGAGTTGGCTATAGGTATCCATGATCCACGCCATGATCTGTTCATTCGTCCCCATGTCGGGGGCGGGGATATCGATATCGGGTCCGATAAAATTGACAATCTCCGAGGTATAGCGCCTCGTCATTCGCTGAATTTCTCCGCGACTTAAAATCGAAGGATCGATCTGGATTCCCCCTTTGGCCCCACCGAGCGGTAGATTCACAATCGAGCACTTCCAAGTCATCAGCATCGCCAAAGCGGCCACTTCACCTAATGTCACATCGGGATGGTAGCGGATGCCCCCTTTATAAGGGCCAAAGACGTCATTGTGTTGAACTCGATACCCTGGGACGACCCGGATCGACCCATCATCATTTTTAAAAGGGACACTGACCAATAGCGCTTTATCCGGGACCCGAAGTCGGTAAAAGATATTATCATCCAACTCGAGGCGTTTAGCCGCCTCTTCAAATTGTTGTTGGACTTGAAGAAAAAGAGGGTTATCCCATTCTGCAGTAAGCTTTTTCATAAGGTATTTTCGTCATCTAATATATGAAATATTATAGAGGAGCTTGGGATGATAATCCAAATGATTACTTTTGGGATTTTATGACGCAATCAGGATATCGGCAGAAAATGATATTAAAGGGTTGGTTGATATTGGGGATATTGGTTCTTCTCTCAATCTCTCGCGTTGGCTTTCCACAAGCCGTTGAAAAGAATCCGTTTAAGGTGGAGGTGAAAGCCTCTTCAAGTCAGCTGCAACCGGGTGGGGTTTTTACCCTCTCGGCTCAATTTTTGATCCCTTCTAGCCATTACCTTTATGATGACAAAACCTCTGTCCTTTTTGAAAACTCCGCAGACCTCACCATTCTGAAGACGGAGCGACCAGGGGCGGTACTTCATCAAGATCCATTTTCGAAGAAAGAAGCAGCGGTTTATCTTGAGTCGTTTGAGCAGAAGACCTATCTTCAAATTCCTCCTAAAACCAGCTTGGGAAAGCGATCTTTAGAAGTGACGGTTCGCTATCAAGGTTGCTCGGAAGATTTTTGTTATCGACCGATTCGCAAAACTTATTTGGTTCCGATTGAAATTGTTTCAGTCCCCTCTACGATTTCGGCGGCGAGGGAAGTCATTCATGAGAAAGGGGAACAGGAGGGGATTACGACACGTATCCCATTTTGGGATCTTATTCATGAATCGAATCCAGAGCGTCTTCTCAATCAGGGAAAGATCATCGTCTTAGCGCTCGCCTTTGTCGGAGGGGTTTTAACTTCTCTTACCCCCTGTGTTTTACCGATCATTCCACTCACACTGGCGTTTATTGGAGTGCGACCTCGCCAGAAAGGGAATCTTCTCAAGGTATTCTATCTCGTTATGGGGATGGTGCTGGTCTATTCAGTGCTTGGATTTACCGCCGCTTCGCTCGGCTTGAGATTGGGGTTTCTTTTTCAGAATCGGTTTTTTGTTTTACTCACGGCACTGCTATTTTTAGGTTTTGCCTTAATATTATTTGACCTTGTTCCGTTTCAACTTCCGCATCGATTACAACAATTAGTCCATCGGATCGGAGGGGAATCCCCTTGGGGAAATTTTTTTGCAGGGGCGACCATTGGATTGATCGCTTCCCCTTGCGTTGGTCCGCTGATTGCTCCACTGCTATTGATTGCTGCGCGTGAGCAAGACCGATTTTACGGATTTTTTCTCCTTTTCAATTATGGATTGGGGATGGGGGTTCTGTTTTTTCTATTAGGCTCATTCTTTTTGAGTGCCATCAACCAACTTAAAGGTCGGTATTGGACCCGAGTTTTGAAAAAAGGATTGGGAGTGGTGATGTTGCTTCCGGCGATTTATTATGGCGGAGTTTTTGGAAAATCGTTTTTTGAATGGAAGCATCCTAATTTTTGGATCCACAATTTGAAGGAAGGGTTTTCGATCGCAGAGCAAACCAAAAAACCGATCGTTCTTGATTTCTATGCAGATTGGTGTCCCCCTTGTATTGAACTAGATAAGAGGACATTTTCCACCCCTGAGGTCCAAGCAAAGGCGAACCATTTTGTCATGATCCAACTGAATTGTACGGTGGATAATGATCAGTGTCGTGAAGCGACAAAAAAATATCAGGTGGTAGGATGGCCGACGGTCCTATTTCTCAACTCGCAAGGGGAGACATTAAAAGATTTGAAATTTGTCGGTGGCTTTGTCGATAAAAATAAAATGCTCGATTTTATGGAAAAAGCACTTTCCGAAACGACACAAAAGCACGATACTCCAACCCCATAACCAAAAGCTCACAGCTCAAAGCTTAAAAACCCCATATGAAATTCAATGCCAATGCGATTGTCGAAGATATCAAGCTTCCTGATTATAAAGGGCGCCACGTCTTTACGGCAAAATTACGGCTGTGGATTTTCATCGTCTTTTGGATCATCGGCTCGATTTATTTTAAGGGGATTTGGCGATTAGCTCCGTGGGTTCCACTCGCCATCTCTCTTGCTTTTTTGCTGACCGGCATCTGTTACCAAAATATTCTTAAAAATAGGGCACTCCTCGTTTCGTTTTTATTAGAACTTGCAGCCGACCTTTTTACAATGACGCTGATTGTCTATATCACCGGAGGCCCCAAGAGCCCTTATTTTACGCTGTATTTGATGTACTGCATCGCTGCATGAATGTTTTATAATTATCAGATCGCATACATCGCCGGATTTTTTTCGATCTTCTTTTATGGAGCGATGGTCCTTGGGATTAAGTTGGGCTGGTTAGACCTGTTTTCTTATCAGATTGAAACCCCATTATGGTTTTTGGAGAGGGGTTTTGATCAATATTTGAATCTCGCCTTGCTTCTGCTTTTTCTTCCGATCGTGATTTATGCGGTCAAGATTTCTAGCTTCTTTTCTCGTTTGAAGGAAAGGGCGCTAGAACAACGAAATAAGCAATTGATCGCACTTAATCGCATCTCCTCGACGATTCGTCAGATGACTTCTCCTCAAGAGGTGATTCAACAAGTTTTAGCAGGGGTTGTTGAAGGGCTTGGTTATGATGTTTGCCTTCTGGTGATGTCTAAAAAGAATGAAGAATTAATTCATTTTTTTATCCCAAAACAAAACGCTCTCATCGAGCACCTTGAAATGATTACTGGGTTTCCTTTATGCGAAATGAAACTCGATCCCACTCAACAGAATAGTATCATTACCGCCATCAAAAGAAATCGCGTGGTCTTTCGCCAACAGTTATCAGAACTCGTTCGAGGAATTGAGCCATCCTGGTCTCATGAACTAGCTGATCGAGTTCAGGCGCAGTTAGGGTTTAAAAAATTTGTGATTATGCCACTGGTAGCCGAACGAAGGGTCATGGGAGCATTGATCGGGATTTCCCGCACTGAGTTTGTCGACGAATCTCGTATTGGGGTTTTAGAAAACTTTTCCAATCAGGCCGCTTTGGCGATTGAAAGTTCTCAATTATTTGAAGAGATCAAAAACAAAAATATTGAACTGGAGAGAGCCAATCGTATCAAGAGTGAATTTTTAGCGACGATGAGTCACGAATTAAGAACCCCATTGACTGCCATCATCGGTTTTTCCGAGCTTTTGCTTGAAGAGGTGATGGGGGAGATCAATACAGAGCAGAAAGAAAGTCTCAAAGAGGTCATTAATAATGGAGAGCACCTTTTACACTTGATCAACAGTGTTCTTGATATTTCCAAGGTCGAAGCGGGAAAGATGGAGATCAAACCAGAACTTTTTAATTTGGAGGATCTTATTCAAGAGGTTAAAAATTCAATCTCTCCTTTAGTGAATAAAAAACATCAGACCTTTGAGGTGAAAGTCATTCCTCCGATCCCCTTGATTCAGGCCGATCCTCGAAAGATTCGGCAGATTTTACTCAACCTTTTATCTAATTCGATCAAGTTTACTCCGGAAGAGGGGAAGATTTCTCTTTCCGTCCAATTTGATTCGACTCTAGATACCCAAAAATTTCCAGAAGCGGTTCATCTGCCACCAAGTGAGGCGGGGTACTTTTTTATGGCGGTGGAGGATACGGGGATCGGTATTGATTCTAAAGACCTTAAGTCGATCTTTAACTTGTTTGAACAGGTCGATAGTTCTCTGACCCGCAAGTACCAAGGCACCGGCCTCGGGTTGGCGCTGACCAAGCAGTTTGTCGAGATGCATCATGGGGTCATTTGGGCAGAAAGTCAGACCAGGGAAGGGGCCAAGTTTTCTATGATCCTTCCTGCCAGACTGGAAATTCCCGAGTAAGATTTTTTCCCTTTGATTTATTTCTAATTCCCTCGGATAATTACTAAAGGGGGAATAGGGTATGAAAGAAGGGCGGTTAGCGCTAATTGTTGGAATGGTATTGACGATCGCGTTGCTTCATTATTCCTGCCAGCTTTACATCGTTGGACACACTCAATTTCACAATGTTTTTATAAAGTTACTCTATTTTCCGATCGTCCTTTCCGCCTTTTGGTTTGGATGGAAAGGGGGGTTAACGGCCGGCATTTCGTGCGCGGCTATTTATGGAGTCGACGTCGTACGTTGGTGGAATCCCGAAAATCCGTTTCATTATAACAAAGTTTCTGAACTATTTTTGATGATTGGAGTTGGAACCTTATTAGGAATATTAGTCGAAGCCGATCGAAGATCTCAACATGCCAAAAAGTTAGCAGAAGAGAAGGCAGAGAAGGAATATCTACACGCCATTACCGATGCACTCACCGGGGTTTATAATCGTCGTTATATGGAGGAACGCCTTCAAGAATCCTGGTTGCGTGGCAAAGAGGAGGGGGCGAAGTTTTCTTTGATGATGGTTGATCTCAATCATTTTAAATATATTAATGATCATTTTGGACACGCCGCGGGGGATCTAGTTTTAAAAACAACGGCCCAGATCGTTAAAGGAAATTGCCGCGATCATGATTTAGTTTTTCGCTTTGGAGGGGATGAGTTTTTGGTTTTGTTGGATGAAGCTGATCAACAAACCGCACTTCCTCTAGCCAAAAGACTTCGTGAGGAGATGGGGAAGATTACTTTTCAGGAAGGGAATAAAGCCAGTTACCGTTCGGACTTTAGCGTCGGAGTGATTGAGTTTGATTCAAGATATCATGATTTTAATGAAATGTTTGTGAAGTTAGATGAAGCTCTTTATCAAGCCAAACATGAAGAGGATAAGGTCGTATTAGCCAGCTAAAGTCCTCCTGTTACACCACTTTCAAAATATAACATTTTAAATATTCCGTTTCAGGCATGGCGAGAAGAATAGGGTGATCGGAAGGTTGTCCCCGTTTTTCTAAAATCTGCAACGAGCGTTTGGCATCAAGACTAGCTTCAAGAAGAATTTTTTCAAACATATGAGGGTTTAAATGCTGGGAGCAGGATGAAGTGATCAGAATTCCACCGGGTGTAAGTAATCGCATCGCCCGTAAGTTAATTTCTTTATATCCGCGAATAGCTGCTTTTAATTGACTACGATTCTTAACAAAGGCGGGGGGATCGAGGGAAATACAATCAAACTTTTCTTTTTTTTCATCCATCTGCTTCAGATAATCGAAGACATTGAGACAGACTGTTTGAACATTTTGTAATCCATTCAGTGAGATATTGTGTTTTAATTGCTCGATCGCCCTTTCAGAAGAATCGACGAAAGTCACCGTATCGGCTTTGTGAGAGGCATGAATCCCAAACTGTCCCACGTAGGAGAATGCATCGAGCATCTTCCCTTGAACATAAGTGGATGCCTGTATTGCATTAAATCGTTGATCTAAAAAAAATCCGGTTTTTTGTCCTTCTAATGGGTCGAAAGCAAATCTTTTATTCTCAAACTCAAAAATCACCTCACGCGGCGCTTCCCCCACGACTGCTTGTTTGATGATTGCTAATCCCTCTTTCTCTCGTACCTGTGAGTCATTTCTTTCGATAATGGACCGGGGGGAGAGAAGTTCTACCAGGGTTTGAATGATCGTATTTTTAAAAATCTCCATTCCAGCACTTAAAGTTTGAAAGACCAATAGATCTCCAAATCGATCGACGATCAAAGAAGGGAGGCTGTCTGCTTCACCAAAGACCGCACGGTAGGCTTGATGTTGGGGGAATAGCTTTTGGCGCTCTGCTAAAGCATGTTGCAAACGTTTCTGAATGAGTGGTCCTGTGATCTTTTCCTCTCCATGGGTCATCATCCTTAAGGCGATCAAGCTTTTGGGGCTGTAAAGCCCTTCCCCTAGACGTTTCCCTTTTTCTTGAAAAACCTCCACCACACCAGGAACCAGACTGTCGGTTCGAACGATATCGCTGCGGAAGATCCAGGGGTGCCCTTGGAGCCATCGGTTGGCCCCTTTTTTATTGATTGTAATTTTCATTTTTGAATTCGCATGGTAGGGTTGACTTCAGTCGACCTATTTCCTGATCCCTTCATTGAGTTTTGGATCGGGGATTTGTTGATTGAAATCAATCCTACACATGATGAACCCAGAAGTCTACCAGCGACAACTTGAAGAAGCTTCGCAATTTCTTCAGCAATTTTTTGGACCTCCCCCTGAAATAGCCATCTTTTTTGGTTCGGGGCTTGGGAATCAATTTTTAGAAAAAATTTCGCCGGCCAAAAAAAACATCGCGAGTTCGCAAGTTCCTCATTTTCATACCCCCACGATTCAAGGGCATCTTGGTAAGATTTTTTACGCTAACCTTGCAGGTTGTTCCGCGCTTGCCGTTCAAGGAAGGATTCACCTGTATGAAGGATTGTCACCATGGGAGGTGGTTTTTCCGTTACGGGCGCTGAGGATGTGGGGGATTAAGAAAATGGTTCTGACCAATGCCGCGGGAGGGCTCAACCCTCGATTAAAAAAAGGGGATCTCGTTTTAGTGACCGATCATCTTAATTTTACCGGCACCAATCCTCTGATCGGACCTAATCTTGATTTCTTGGGTCCGAGGTTTCCTACGATTTCACATGCCTACCAAAATCGTTTCTCCCAATCCGTATCGAAAGCAGCTCGGAGAATAAAACTTCCGATCAAAAAAGGAATATACGTTGGAGTTGCTGGTCCTAGCTATGAAACGATGGCGGAAATTAAGGCATTTCAAAAACTAGGGGGGGATGTGGTCGGAATGTCGACCGTTCATGAAGTGATTGCTGCGGCACATGCAGGAGTTGAGCTAGCGGTTTTATCCGCGGTGGTAAACTCCTCGCATCAGATAGAAAAGGGATTAACTCATGAGGAGGTGCTACAGGTAGCCCATCAAATTGATACGAAGTTGACTCGACTATTAATGGAAGTGATGAAAAATCATGTCTAGTCACAAGATAGTGATAGGAACTCGTGGCTCTCCGCTTGCGGTGGCGCAATCGGCTTGGTTTGGCAAGGAGCTGCAAAATCAAAATCCTTCTCTTCAGATTCAATTCAAAAAGATCACAACTTCAGGGGATAAGATTAAAGATCGATTTTTAAATGAGGTGGGAGGAAAGGGGTTGTTTGTCAAGGAGATCGAAGAGGCATTGCTAGCCAAAGAGATTGATATGGCGGTCCACAGTTTAAAGGATGTCCCAGCCGAAATACCCGACCGACTCGAACTTGCCTGTTTCCCAAAACGTGAAGATTTTGAAGATGTCTTGGTTACTAGCACGGGAGTTTCTTTAGAACATTTACCAGCAGGAGCATTGATTGGTACCGTGAGTCTGCGTCGCAAGATACAGATCGAACAACTCCATCCAAAAGTCAGTTTTCAGATGTTGCGTGGAAATATCGACACTCGGCTCACGCGACTGCAAGCAGGAGAGTTCAATGCTATTGTATTGGCCAAAGCAGGGATGAAACGTCTTGGTTTAGATCTTTCTCATGCTGTGCCGATTCCGATTGTTCCGGCACCTGGGCAAGGAACCTTAGGAATTGAAATTAGAAAAGGGGAGGATCTGCTTCAAAATTTGCTTCGTCCACTGCATGATCTTTCCACGGCGGTTGTTTCGCAGGCAGAACGAGAAGTGATGAAACAACTTGGAGGAGGATGCAACCTTCCATTGGGGGTCTTTGGGCAGATTCAAGGAGATCAACTTTTCTTGGAGGCTTTTATCGCTTCTTTAGACGGAAAAAAAATTATCAAAGAAAAAGTGATAGGCTCCTCTCGTCAACCGATAGATACGGCATCATTGCTTTTAGAAGTTTTGTGGAAGCAAGGGGCCAAGGGGTTGATCGCATCATGAATCGCAAAAAAAAAAATCGAATTAAGTTAGGTAAGGTCTATCTTGTCGGTGCAGGCCCAGGGGATGTTGGTCTACTGACTCTGCGTGCCAAGGAATGTTTAGAGCAGGCCGAGATTGTTTTTTACGATTCTTTGGTTAATCCAGAGATTCTCCGATTTAGCTCGCAGGCCAAACTGTTTCATGTTGGGAAAAAACCGTACCGTTCTCACATCTCTCAAAAGAAGATTGAAAACCTGCTCATTGCTGCCGCTAAAAAATATCAAAACATTGTGAGGCTTAAAGGGGGAGACCCGTTCATTTTTGGTCGCGGGGGGGAAGAGGGGGAGGCGTTGGCCAAAAATAAAATCCCTTTTGAAGTGGTCCCTGGAGTGACCAGTGCCATCGCGGTCCCTGCATACGCCGGCATTCCTCTCACGCACCGAGATTTCGGCAGCAGTGTGACATTTGTGACAGGGCATGGATATCAAGAGGAAAAGAGGAAAGAAGCGATCGATTGGAATGCTTTAGTTCGTGAGAGGACGATTGTTTTTTTAATGGGGGTACAAGGGCTTAATGAAAATTTTAAACATTTAACATCGCATGGGTTAGATCCTCAAACCCCAGCAGCGATGATTGAATGGGGGACCTACCCCTTTCAAAGGACGATCACTGGGACGATTAGTTCACTTCCCTCTTTAGTTCGCAAAAGTAAAATCTCTTCTCCAGCGATCGCTGTCGTTGGCAAGATTGTCCGACTCAGAGACTCCTTAAAATGGTTTGAGAAAAAACCTCTGTTTGGGAAAAGAATTTTAGTAACTCGTGCCGCCGAGGATCTCTCCTTGCTTTCCAATCAAATAAAACGTTTAGGGGGAGAAACGTTAGAGTTTCCTTCCATTGCGATTCAATCGATTGGAAATAAAAGTCATATCGATCAGGCGATTCAAA
>JBGTGJ010000106.1:0-9244 GCA_041746775.1 bacterium | reverse complement strand
GTCGCTTGGGATGAGGCGCAAAAAATCTCCGGTAAAGATCCCGATTTCCTTCGACGGGATCTGTGGGAAGCGATTGAGGCGGGAGATTTTCCTGAGTTTGAACTGGGTTTACAGATTGTCAAAGAGGAGGATGAATTTAGTTTCGATTTTGATTTGCTCGATCCTACTAAAATGATTCCTGAAGAGTTGGTGCCAGTCCAGAGGGTCGGGAAGCTCACACTCAATAAAAACCCCGATAATTTTTTTGCAGAAACGGAACAGGTGGCGTTCCATCCCGGACATGTCGTGGCTGGCATTGATTTCTCCGATGATCCTTTACTTCAAGGGAGATTATTTTCCTACACTGACACCCAACTCATTCGATTAGGTGGCCCTAACTTTCATGAGATACCGATTAATCGTTCGGTAGCTCCCATTCACAATAACCAACGAGATGGTCATATGCGACAGATGATCAATCCTAGCCAAACCAGCTACCAACCTAATTCACTCGGTGGCGGCTGTCCCTTTCAAGCGGGTGCCAACATGGGAGGATTTACCAGTCACATGGAAAATTTGAAGGGGCCAAAGATCAGAGGACGGAGTCGCAGTTTTTTTGATCACTTTAGTCAGGCCAAAATGTTTTTTGATAGCCAAAGTGATCCTGAAAAGGAGCACTTGATCCAAGCCCTCCGCTTTGAGCTGGGTAAAGTCAAGGCCAAGTCGGTGCGAGAAAGAATGACTTACATGTTAGCGCAGGTGGATAAGCCATTGGCCGAACGTGTCGCTGATGGGTTGGGTCTCTCCGTCCCGGCTAGCATCGATACCCCTCTTAATATGAGTATTCCCGCCGACGCTAATCCTAAAGACTTTCAACCGGTGCGCGCCAAACCTCCTGTTGCGGAATCGGCACCCCTCAGCATGGCTCGGTCTCTCATCCCAGGGATTAAAAGTCGAAAAGTAGCGGTGCTTGTGGGGGATGGTTTCAGCGAAGGTGAAGTCGATGCATTGAAAAAATCTCTCCAGGCAGGAGGGGCTCACGCTAAAATAGTGGCTCCTCATTTGGGAGAAGTGAAAGGGAGTAACGGCAAGAAGGTCCCGGTTGATTTTAGTTTGCTGACGAGTAGTTCCGTCTTTTTCGATGCCATCTTCGTCCCTAGTGGATCCAAAAGTATTGAGGCATTGCAACAAGATCCCGAAACGATGTCGTTTATTAAAGATGCCTACCGTCATTGTAAAACGATAGGTGCGGTGGGGGAGGCGGTACCATTGGTCCGTCAGGCCTGTTTAGATCCAGGTTTAAATCTTAAAAAGAAGGATCTTGCTGACGAGCCAGGGTTAATCTTCAGTGAAAAAAAATTAGACGGAAGTGTTGGTAAGAAATTTATCCAAGCAATGAGTTTGCACCGACACTGGGATCGGGAGAAGAAAAAATTATAATGGAGAGAATGAGTGAAAGAAATCAAGCGGGGAAAGTTACGTTCCTCAACTTTCGATGTGCTCATTGTAGGGGGCGGGCCAGCAGGTCTGAGCGCAGCGTTGATTTTAGGGCGCTGCTGCAGAAAAGTATTGGTCTGCGATAATGGGAAGCCGCGTAATTTAGTCTCCTCCGCTCTGCATGGATATTTGGGTGTCGATGAAATTCCACCTCGTCAATTTCTCCGTTTGGCTCGTGCACAAACTCGTCGCTATCATGTCACCTTTCTTGCTGAGGAAGTTCTAAAAATAGATTGTCGATCCCATCTATTTAAAGTTCGGCTCGCCTCGGGTAAGAAAATATCAGCCCGAAAAATTCTTTTAGCCACGGGACTTAAAGATGATCTCCCTTCCATTCCGAATATCGAAAACTTCTACGGCAAATCGGTTTTTCACTGCCCCTATTGTGACGGTTGGGAGGCGCGAGGGAAACCGCTGGGGGTTTACGGTAAAGGGAAGAGAGGTTTGTTATTGAGCCAAACTTTATTGGGTTGGAGTCGAGACGTCACACTTTATACCAACGGAGCATCCCGATTATCTTCTGAAGACAAATCAAAATTGAAAAGTCTGTCCATCCGCCTTTGCTCTACTCCGATTCGATCACTAGAAGGAACTTCCGGCCGACTCCGCTATGTGCAACTAAAAAATGGAGAAAAATTGACCTGTCACACCTTGTTTTTTAACACCGGCAGCTTTCAAAAATCTTCTCTTATTCATCAGGTGCGTGGGAGTTTAAATGCTCGCAAGGGGATCGCTACTCACCGCTATCAATTAGTGAATCGTCCTGGCATTTATGCCGCAGGAAACGTTTTAAGAGATATTCAGCTTTCTATCATGGCTGCAGCGGAAGGGGCGGCCGCTGCCTTTGAAATCAGTGCAGCTTTAATCAAGGAAGATAAAAAGCTGAATTCCTCCGAGCCTTAAACGAGTTCACAGGACCAGCTTTTACCTTGCCGCGTGGACTTCATGGGTCCGACGATGATTGGCTCTCTTCGGCATCTCTTCTATCTCCATGCCACGTTCACTCATGAGATCCGCCTTGCGCTCTTCCATCTGATCCCCAATTTCCTCAGCCTGATCCCCTAACGCTTTTTTGGCTTTAGGAAAAAGTTCCACTTCCTCTTCTTTGATGTGGTGTTTGACACTATCCATGACCACTTTGAACTTGGCTTCGTATTTTTCATCCGCAGGCTCCAACTCTTGGATCTCTTTGAGAAGCTGTTTGACAACCGCATGTTCTTCAAAAGCCTCAACGATGATCTTTTGTCCTTCTTTCTGGGCCTTCACCTTCACGGCGGGATAAAAAATCTCCTCTTCGATCTGAGTATGGACTTCTAGCTCTTGAATCGCTCGATTCACCAATTCTTCTTTCTGTTTGTGAGCTCGGTCCCCTAATGCCTCGAAATCTTGAAAGATATTTTTTACTTTTTTGTGATCTTGTTTGAGTAAGGTAAATACATTCATAAAATTTCCTCCATGATCTAACGTTTTTCTTCATCCTATTAGAGGAAATGTCGCATCACCATCAGGGATAATATGTTTCTCCACCCAGGAAATCCCTTAGTTCGAAATGGGCATCTCCCTGATGGAAACCGCACCTATTTTCTCTTACCTTAAGGGACAGATAGAATTTAAAGTAATGTAAGGAGGGTTTATGGCAAAGAAACCTCAAAAATCGACTCGTGGTAAAAATCCAACTCAGAAAGTGAAGAGAGGCGGTTCTGAATTGTCGGGATCAACGCAAAAAAATCGTTTGCAACAAACTCAGAGAAATCGCTCATTAGAGAGCGGAGAGCGGGCTCGAGAGTTTGGAGAGTTTGAATCAGGGCCTCGATATGATGACCGTGGACGAATCACTTCTCGATTGGGTGGCCGTCAAGAAACGGAGAGTCAAACGGGATTAAGAAAAGAGAGCTATAGTGGAAAACCGACTTCCCCATGGGGCGGTCGTGATGAAGAGGAAGAAAAGGGGAGACATTTTCCACGTCGGCAGCAAGAAGCTGTTCGCGGTGAGTCCGAAGAGGAAGAAGACCGTTCACGAAAGTCCGGAGATGAAAAGGATGAATACTTCCAGGGGCAAATCTCTTCAAGATGGCATCGCGAAGAAGAAGATGAAAAAGGACCGTTTACTCGAAGTCAAGAGGGGTTGAAAGATGAAGGGGGTCCACTCGAATCGGGAGAAAAGCAACGACCTCGTGGAAAAAAATCAACACGTGCAAAAGGTCGCGGTAAACATAGGTAAGGCCAACAGTTTTGATTTCCCATGAGCTGAATTACTACAACATTAGTGTCCGAATTGTTCAATCTAACCGAATTCGTTGGAAATAATGAATCCAGAGAATCCCGTTTATTTTCCTAATCATGAAATGCCTAGGGGAGTTTGGAAAAAAATGTGTATAATGGATCAAAGGGGGTAGGCATGATTCTCAATACCAACAGTCTCGATCTTTCTTTACAAAATACTTGGTCTGTCCTTGCCAATAAGTTGGATGGATTGGGTTATAACATTAAGATCGATTCAGGCAGAAAAGGGGCCTCGGTTTTTGAAAAAGAATCGGGGGAAAAGATGGGTGGGGTCACTCGCGAAATGATTGAGGATGAAGAAGTTGACTATATCTTGTATCAACGGCTTCATATTATTAAAAAAGAAGCGGAATAGACGTTTGCATCCTTTGACCTAAATCCTTCGACACCATTCCCGTATCTGCCGGTAAATCTTGCTGTCGCAAGTTGATTGGCCATGAGAAAATCCCCAAAAAGTCCTAAAATGTTTGGGTAAAAATGGAAGAGTGTTTGATTTTAAGAAACTTTTCCCTGTAGCGCTTCGCAACGGGACAAGGCCGTCTCCAAAATATTCCGTGAAGGTATTTTTTATCTCTTTCGCGATTAAAGAGGCGACGTTGTAATAATCCACACCTGGGAGCAGGGGGACCGGATGTCGGTTGTCATGCCATAAGGCATTTTCCCTTAGCCCCTGCCAGTCTTCATCTACGAGATAGCCAAAACGAAGGTCTTTGATCCCCGCACTGCGTTTATTTCCCAAAGCCGCAAATCCCATGGTCCATAGGTTTGGGATGAGCTTGAGGATGACCATGCTCAAATGTCCTAACTTTTCCCAATCCGAACCCAAGTGGGGGGTGCTTAAGAAAAAGATTTTTTTAACATGCTTGACCCAAGGAGCCTGCGTCTTTTGACCATAATGACAGGCGCTTCGGATTACTAATCCTCCCATACTATGTCCGATAAAAATTATTTCACGAACGCTGTCGGGATTTTTTTTGCAAGCCTGACTCAATAGTTTGGAAAAGGCCTGCCCATTGGTCGAGATGTGCAGACCAGTATTGTAGGTTAAATAAAGCGGGGTGTAGCCCAAGTCCTTTTTCAGCAAGGAGCCATAATCTCGGTCGGGTTTTTTAGTAAATTTCCAGGTTTCATGGGTATCCAAGAGACCATGGACCAGCACGCAAAGTTTTTTACCGCGGGGTTCCCCCAAAAGTTGCATCGGGATCGCCAACGAACTCTTTTTTGCCTCAAGCGTATCGCCGATCACCCCATTGACCAACGTGCGAAACCGTTGATTGTTTTTGGTCAGAATTTGTATGGCCTCCAAAGCAGCAATGGCTCCCATTTGGATGGACTGAAATAAACCAGGTATCTTCATTTTATTTTGTTTTTTTCTTAAACTCATTTCCAAGATAAGAGATCAATCCATACCATCCCGTCACCATCCCCAACGTCACTAAAGAAAGCCATCGAATATTTTGCCCTACTAAGGAGACAAAGGCGAGATTTAAGATGACAGATAAAACTTTGGCAAAGCGCTGCACAAACATATCGATAAAGGCTTTCGCCATATAAATAATATTCGGTGGAGTCGGGGTGTAGAGAGTTTCTTTAGCACATTGATTGATCGAATAATTCATCGAATTGTCGCTGACTGACATCGCGGCTACAAAGGCCAAGACAGGGAAGATAAAAAATCCAAGTGAACTAAAGAAAATCGCAATCGGCAATAAAGCAAGGGCCGCTTTGACGTTGAATCGTCTCATGACCCATGAGGTTAAAAATAACTGAATGAGAATCGAAGCGATCCCGGTGTATTGTCCCACGGTTGCAAAAAAAGCATCTTTCTTCAACTCCTCCGGAATTTTTGCCTCCACCACGGTCGCTAATTGAAAGTCGATCACATTGGAGGTGAGCTCATAAAGTAGAACCAATCCCGCAATGGCAAGGAGATATTTCGAATTAAAAACCAGCTTCGCCCCCTCCCAAACCTCCGACGTTTTACTCGGTTCCGCTGCTGTCTTTCTCCCCCGCTTTTCTTCCGACACCCAGCGTTCGACAATGAAGGCGAGCACGACCACTAATATCATCGGCAAGATGCAACCGATTAAAAGAAATGGTCTTCCGACATCCTCCACATTCCTCGCCACAATCGTCGCTCCGATAAATCCCCCGACGACTCCTCCTAAACCAATGACTCCATAGGTTCGTTTGGCTTCTTCAGGATTGGCAATATCATTGGTAAAGGCCCAGAACAGGGCGACCATCACAGTATTGAAAATGTCCCCTAGGACATAAAAAGAGAAGACAATGGGGGTATTCAGGTGTTGCAAGAGATAGGAATAAAGCAAAAAAAGTGCCGAAAAAAGGGAGGCGAAAATCAAAACCAAGTAATGGCGAGGAAATCTTTTTACCAGCCAGGTGAAAAGAATGACGACAAGATAAGCGGCGAAGACGTTGAGTACTTTGCCGAATTGTTCCACTTGTGCCCCATGAAAACTAAATCCAAAAAGGTTGATGGGGGAATCTCCAAAATAGTTGATCATCACCCCTCGTTTCATTGGTTTTAAAACCCAAAAGGTGACGATCACTAAAAAGAAGTAGAAAGAAAGAGGGATCGCTTTGCGCCAATCCTCTTTTTTTAATGCGAAAACATTTGTAAGTACTTTCTTCAAAAAAAATCCCCTCATCGCGGGGCGCACGGCCGTGCGCCGCTATAAAATTTTTGTATTCGACTAAAAATTGTAGGACGATCTCATCAAGACGACAACTAATATGATTGATTCAGTTTTTTCGTGGATAATTTTCGTTGCAGCAGTAAAAATATTCTTCAGACGTCGCCCCCTCTTGGGTTAAGAGGGGGTAGGGGGAGTTACTGTGATAGAAAGTGCCTTTTTGATTTTTTCTTAATTCTCTTCTGAAGTCTTTTTGGTACTTTTTTTCATAGGAACTCCCCCCAGCCCCCCTCTTAACCCAAGAGGGGGTGTCTCATATTCGAAATTTGTGGGAAGACCTATGATTTTATCTCATCGAGAATGGTGGACCTTAATTCACGGAATCCTGTTGGGGGGATTCTACCTGCTAAGTTTTACCAGCGGGATCGTCGGATTATGGAGTTTGCTCCATGGTGTCCTCAATCCTGAAGGGCTTCGACGCTGGATCAAAGCGCTTAAAATCGGGTTTTGGGGGATGAGCACGATCGGTTGGTGTACCGTGATTTTAGGCTCGTGTGTCATCTATGTTTGGTATCGTGATTTAGACCCGATGAGTCCGCGCATGCGCCTCTTGGCGAATCCCGAAAAGGTTTTCTGGCATAAGTATGGAATGGAATGGAAAGAGCATCTCGCCTGGATGGCCCCGATGTTGACCACCACCGTCGCCTTTCTCGTTTCTCGATATGAAGAAAAATTAATCGAAAGAAAGGAGATATTAAAGATCGCCTTAAACTTTTTGTTGATCGCATTTATGATTGCGATGATTTGTGGATTGATTGGAGCTCTCCTCAATAAAGAGGCCCCGATTTTATAAAGAAATTTTATGAAGCAAAATCACTTCAAAAACGGCCCTGCAGCCGCTGCGATTTTAGCCTGTGGAATCGGTTGTGCTGTTTTGGGCCTCATGACTTTCCTCGGACACATTCATGTCGGTTGGAGCCGAGCCTTAGTCTGGTGGGAGCCGACCGGTTCGCTGCTCGGAAAAGCAGGGGCCGCTATAGCTGCCTGGTTATTAAGTTGGGGGGTTTTACAATCTCTCTGGGGTCATTCAGAAATCCAACGATTTAAATTGGTTTGTCGCCTGGCGTTTTTCGGGATTTTTTTGGGTTGGTTGGGGACCTTTCCCCCTTTTTTTGAATGGGTGGGACATTTAAAATAAAGTTATTCTCATTTGCTCGATCCGATAAAAATTTGTTAACATCAGCCGATGATGAGGAAATTCTTTTTCCCCAATTTTCTTGCTTTGGTGATTTGGCTTATCTCTAGCTATTGCCAAGGTGCAGAAATTCTCACCAAGAAAGGCCCCTTCCTTCATCTCATTAAGGATAAATTACAAGTTCGTGTTCAACCGGTTGGAAAACTCACTAAACCTGAGCTTGAATGGAGAAAAAAAGTGAGAGCTACCAGGACGACCAAGAGTGCGATGAAAGGGGACGTTTACGATTACCTTGAGGCCGATCTCGTAAAGGATGCCGAGGAGTATCGGATCATTGATGGTGACAACAACACTCCATGGTATCCTGTTTTAAATATCGAAAAGAGACCCAAACACACCTTTACTTTCATCGCCTATGGGGACAACCGGGCTGGGGGAGGGGATGCCCAAGTACACCGCACCTTACTCGCCAACATGCGAAAAGAAGCCCCCTCTTTTGTGATTAGTACCGGAGATCTGACTCAGCGGGGGGATTCCGAAAAATACTGGACGCAATTTTTTCGGGAGGGGAAAGAACTCTACAGTTCGATCCCGTTCCAACCTGCGATCGGCAATCATGATCTCTCACGAAATCGATATTTCGCTCACTATTTTGACTTAGGAGACAATGATCAGACTTATTATTATTTTAAATACGGCAAGGCCCATTTCATCGCCTTGGATACGGCGCTGAATTTCTCGCCGGGGAGTGAACAATACAATTTTTTGAAAAATCTGCTGGAGAGAATTCAAAATCAATCTCCTACCATCATTTACTTTCACCATGCTGCTTACAGCTTTTCTCGACATGGGAGTGACTCCAAGGTAAGACAATATTTGGTTCCGCTATTTGAAGCTTATGGGGTCGATCTGGTGATCAATGGCCATGATCACGGTTATCAAAGGATTGGTCCGATTAATGGCGTCCAGTACATTGTGACCGGTGGTGGTGGGGCGCCACTCTACGCTATTAAAAACAGACCTCAATTAAAGTCTTATAAAGAGGTTTATCACTATGTGGTTTTTGAAGTAGGAGATAAATCGATCAAGGGGACCATGAAACTTCGAAGTGACACGATCGAGGACCAGTTTGAAGTGGTTTTTAATGCTGGCCCCACCCCCACCAAAAAACCTCCCAAAGAGGACAAAAGTAAAACAGTAGATGCTCCGGAAACACAAGCTGTTCCATAAGACCTTTAACCTGTTGCACTCCACGAAGGGTGGCCTTTGAAGAAAATACTTTTCTATTATCTCATATTCACTTCTTTCAGTGGCCTCATCCCTCTCGCCATTTCTGCAGAGGAAGCGACGATCTCCTCCGAGACCCCTTCCACCGAGACTGCCCCTTCCGACCCAGTGGTCGACATCCGGGTCCCAGGTTCCTATAAAGCAAAACGGTTTAGTCTCTTTCCCCTACGAATACCGGCGTATGTCTTGCGAGGAGTAACTTATCCACTCCATGCGATGGTGAAGTTCGTCGAGCGAAAATATCCCCCATCCGATTTGGAGGATAAAGAAGAAGATCCACTCAAAAGAGAGCTGAGCTTTTTTCCGTTGATGCAAGCGGGGGGTGGAGATGGTTTTGGGATCGGCACCA
>JBGTGJ010000105.1:0-11664 GCA_041746775.1 bacterium | reverse complement strand
CTCTCATCAATCCAAGATTACCCTCTTGAACAAGATCCAGAACATTCCCATACGCCGTACGATATTCCATGGCAATCTTAACCACCAGACGGAGATGGCTCGTCACCAATCTCTTGGCTGCTTCGCGGTCCCCTGTCTGGTGAAACTTGATGGCGAGTTCCCTCTCCTCTTGAGGTGAAAGAAAAGGATAATGACTTACCTCTTGAACATATTTTTTGAATGGATCAACCGGCTCAAGCGGTCGGTAAACATGCTTTACAGGAACTGTGGTTTTTGGAGTAGTCATCTATTCTCCGGAGAGAGGATTTCGATCCTTCTTTGATCTTTCCCCTCTTTACTCAATTTAACACAAAATTTGCAATGAGAGAGTACCCAATCTGATCTTTCTGGCCATTCTATGATGGTGATCGCATTAGGCCCCAACATTTCGTCCCAAGAAAGATCCATGATCTCTTTTTCTCGATCTAGCCGATAAAGATCAACGTGGAATATAGAAAATTGAGCGGAATATTCCTCCACAATGGTGAAGGTGGGAGAGGTGATGGCATGAATCGGAGTACCCGTTAGCTCCGCAATCATCCCCTTGGCAAAAACGGTCTTTCCACCTCCCAAATCCCCCAGCAAACCGATCACGTCCCCCTTGTTAAGATTTTTGGAAAAGGTTTGGGCAAGTGTGACGGTTTCTTCGCTACTTTTTGTTAAAAAATTCTTAGAGTGCATCTTTGATCTGTTTCTTAATGGCAATGGGAATCATATTGACCAAATCCGACGCGATGGTTCCCCGATCCCCTTGAATTTTTGCTAATAAATCCCCTGCCAATCCATGCAAATAAATTCCCGAAAGAACCGCCCCCTTTTTAGAAAATCCCTGCGCCAACAACGAAGCGATCATCCCAGTCAAAACGTCTCCACTCCCTGCCGTAGCTAGATTAGTAGAACCAGTCGAGTTGATAAAAATCTCCCCCTTGGGATCTGAAATCACGGAGCGAAACCCTTTCAATACCACCCAACAGGAATATTTCTTTGCAAATTTTTTAGTGACCTCGACGCGGTTTTTTAACACTTCGGAAAATGGAATCCCACACAATCGTGACATCTCTTTGGGATGAGGGGTCAAAATCAAATGAGAAAGTTTTCTTTTTTTTCCCTTTAACAGAAGCGCAAGCAGGTTCAATCCATCAGCATCCAAAACAGTCGGAATTTTTCCACTGATCTTAAGTAACTTTTCAAAAAACCATTGCACCTCTTCCGCTTGGCCTAAACCGGGGCCTATCGCTAGAGCTTGAAACTTAGGAAGCATCGATTGAATCTCTTTCACTGCCTCCGACGAAAATTTTCCATCCTTCGATGGAAGCTCCCACAAAATAACTTCTGGATACCGTAGATCAATTTTTTGAAATGCTTCCTCCGGAATTGCCCAATGAACTAATCCAGCCCCCGTTCTCAGCGCTGCCTTGGCGCAAAGATATCCAGCACCTGGCATGCTTTTGGATCCTGCTAGGACTAACAACGATCCCGCTTTTCCTTTGTGAAAATTTTTGGGGCGTGGATGAAAAAAGGATTGAATGAGTTTTGACTCTAACCAAGTCGCCGTACTCGGAATTTTCGCTAACTCCTGACGACTCAACCCGATGGGAACCACACTAAGCTCACCAACATGATCCCAAGCAGACGAGAGTAGATGCCCCCATTTGGGAACTTCAAAAGTCACTGTCATATCTGCTCGAAAGGCAATCCCGAGTACTTCTCCCGTGGTGGAAGAAATCCCCGATGGGAAATCGATCGCCACTTTGATTGCCAAGCGATGCTGATTGAGCAACTTCACAACTTTTGAAAAAATTCCGGAAAGTGGACGTCTGAGTCCCAACCCAAAGATGGCATCCACAATAAAGTCAGCTTGATTTAAATATTTTCTGAAACGAATCCAGTCGGAGCTAGATCGAAGGGGAAACAGACAATTCATAGCCTGAGAGAAATAATATTTCGCTTCAGCAGATAACTTATCAGGCGCTCCCAAATAAAAAGCCTGAATATCTCTTCCTTCCTTTTTCAATAAAGATGCGACCGCAAATCCATCCCCCCCGTTATTTCCAGGACCACAAACGATCAATACTTTCGCGCAAGGATTCCACCGAGGATGATTTTTGATTTCGTGAAGAACTCCAGTCGCCGCATTCTCCATTAACCGCTGTGCCGAAATCTTATGACGATGAATCGACACCTTTTCCCACTGTGCCATCTGTTCACCGATTAAAATCTTCACAAACATCCCCTTTAAATAAAATAGACCGTTGACAAAGTCTCTTTCTGGAACGGCCTTCTGAAAATCGATTACCCTGGCGCCTTGAATAACATCGATTTTCAGGGCTTTTGAAAATCTGGCGCCGGAAGATTTTCAAAAAAAGTGGAAGAAAGAGACTTTGTCAACGCACCAGCCCCTTCATCTCCCTCACCGCCCTTTCCCAGCCCACAATCACCGCATGCGCAACAATACTGTGCCCAATATTATACTCTTGGATCTCCGTAATTTTTTTGAATGGAAGAATATTTTCGTAGTTCAGTCCATGCCCAGCAGCGACATAAAATCCCAATTTTTTCGCCAGACAAGCAGCCTGTAGAACTCGATCTAATTCGAACGGTTTTCTTTCAAGAACAGCATCACAATAATTGCCGGTATGAATTTCAACAGAATCAGCCCCCACCTGTTGACTCGCCTCAATCTGCTCAACAGTGGGATCAATGAATAAAGCGACATGGATTTTTTTCTTTTTCAACTCACCAACAAAACTTCTCAACCTCTCCAAATCCGAAGCGACATCTAATCCTCCTTCCGTCGTTAGCTCTTGCCTTTTTTCGGGAACCAGTGTGACCTTCTGAGGATGGTGATGGATCGCAAATGCTTTCATTTCCGCAGTTGCTGCCATCTCCAGATTGAGTGGAATGGCGATGGCGCTTTGAATTTTAGGAATATCGGCATCTTGAATATGCCGTCGATCTTCTCGAAGGTGACAAGTGATTTGATCCGCTCCCGAGTCTTGCGCCAACTTCGCTGCAATGATCGGATCAGGATAGTTGACTTTACGTAACTGACGGAGGGTTGCAACGTGATCGATGTTGACACCGAGGAGAGGCATAAAAGCTCCTGGCTTGGGATTTAATATTGTTTTTTTTGTTTAGATTAGGTGATTTTTTCGGATTTGCCTAAGGCTTTTTCCGCTTCGGACTTCAAATCGTCGGCATAATTTTGAATCTGAGATAGGTTTTCCCCTTCTAGCATGATTCGAAGGAGCGGCTCAGTCCCACTATATCTCATGACAAGGCGCCCTTTGCCGGCAAGGTTTTTACGAATTTCATCTTGCATTCGAGCCAATGTGGGGATCTCTTGTAATTCAATTCTTTGCTGAACTTGCACATTTAATAAAACTTGAGGAAATACCTCCATGCATCGAGCCAATTCTGAGAGCCGTTTTTCCTCTCGCTTCATCAAACTCAGAACCTGCAATCCCGCCAAAATTCCATCCCCTGTCGTATTGTGATCGAGGAAAATGACATGCCCCGAAGGTTCACCACCAAAATTTAGTTTCTGATTTCGTAGAGCTTCAATAATATATCGATCTCCGACTTGAACTCGCAGCAGATGAATCCCCATATCTTTTAAGGCGATCTCCAATCCCAGGTTGCCCATCACCGTAGAAACCACCATATTTTCTGCCAAAAGATTCCTCTGCTTAAGATCCTTCGCACAAATGGCCAGCAAAATATCTCCATGCAGGATCTTCCCATGCTCATCCACTAACACGATGCGGTCAGCATCTCCGTCCAAAGCAATTCCTAGATCTGCCTTCTCCGCTCGAACTTTTTCTGCCAACGATTGCGGATGCAAAGCACCGAACCCCTCATTAATATTGACACCGTTGGGATTAACTCCGATCGAAACCACATCAGCCCCTAATTCTTCAAAAACAGTGGGAGCCACTTTATAAGCCGCGCCATTCGCACAATCGACGACAATTTTAAAACCTTCTAGATTTAAATGTTTGGGGAAACTTTGTTTAAGAAATTCAATGTAACGCCCAGCCGCATCATCCACACGGTAGGCACGACCTATTTGATGATGAGTGGGACCACTTTTGGTTTTGTCGGTGTGAATCAGCTTTTCAATCTGAAGTTCAATCTCATCGGAAAGCTTAAACCCCTCATGATCGAAAAATTTAATCCCATTATCGTGATAAGGATTATGACTTGCGCTGATCACCACCCCCGCATCGGCTCGCATCGCACTCGTGATAAAAGCAATGCCAGGAGTAGGAAGTGGTCCGAGGAAAATCGCCTCCCCCCCCATCGAACAAATCCCCGAAGCGAGTGCCATTTCGATCATGTAACCGGAAAGTCGAGTATCTTTTCCGATGACGATTCGGTTATGTTTATTTCTCCCCAAATAGACAAGGGCCAAGGCGCGCCCTAAAGCCAGGGAAGTTTCGGGATCGATTGGAAATTGATTGGCAAGGCCACGTACTCCATCGGTGCCAAAAAGTTGTCGGATCATATGCTGGAGGGCCTTAACCCATTCGAAACGGTTTGCAAAGCCTTCAAAGCTATTTTGGTGTCCCTCACATCATGTACCCGCAATATATTTGCTCCATTTTGAACCGCTACTAAAGCAGCCGCCACACTCGCCATCTTAAGCCCCTCCTCCGAATCTCCGACAATCTCTCGCAACATCCGCTTACGAGAAACCCCAATTAAAAGAGGGTAATCTAATCCATTAAATTTGGATAAGTGGTGGAATAACCGAAGACTATCTTGTGGAGTTTTAGCGAAACCAAACCCTGGATCAATACATATTTTTTCTTTATTTATCTTATGGTTAAAGCATCTATCCAATCCACTTTGTAACTCTTCTAATACTTCAACCTCCACTTGATCGTACCTCGCCTCTTTCATCATATGGGATGGCTCCCCTCGCGAATGCATCAGCACATAACCAACCCCCGACTTGGCAACTTCTTGGAGTAATTGGGAGTCCCGAGCACAAGAGACATCATTAATGATTGAAACTCCGCATTCCATTCCCCGCCGTGCTACCTCGAAATGTCGCGTATCAAGTGAGATGGGAATTTTAAGGTTGGAACAGAGCTCTGGTAAAACCTCTTTTAACCTACCCCACTCTTCATCCGGAGTGACAGACTGAGCACCAGGACGCGTTGACTCCGCCCCGATATCAATAATATCAGCCCCCTCTTTGACGATTTGAAAAGCTCGATCGATTGCCTGTTGAGGCTGAAAAAATTTTCTACCATCAGAAAAGGAATCAGGAGTGATATTGAGAATCCCCATGACGAGGGGCATATCGAGGGAAAGTTTGTATCGGCTGAGTTCCCAGATCATTTTTTTCCCGGGCTGAGTCTAACTAAAAGGATTTCGATGTTCGATGTTCGAAATTCGATGTTCGATTCTAACTCTTAAGCTTTCGAAGGATGCACCGGCACATGAGGTGGAATCGGAATGTCTTTTCCTTTCACCGGTTGCGATCGAGAGGTTGAGGTTGCCACTCGGCTAACAATTTTCACAGGAGGTAACTTTTCACCATGGATCACTTTGTCGATCTCTTCTCCATTTAAGGTCTCACGCTCTAGCAACGCTTCAGCGAGCCAATGTAATTCCTTTTCATGGTCGGCGAGAAGCTTTTTGGCCCTGTCATAATTGCGCAGAATAATCTGTTTAATTTCATCATCGATTTCTGAAGCGATCTGTTCGCTATAATCTTGGTGTTTATTGAATTCTCTTCCTAAGAAAATCGCCTCTTCCTTTCTTCCAAAAGATAAGGGGCCCATCTTTTCACTCATCCCCCATTCACAAACCATCTTTCGGGCCAACTCCGTCGCTTTTTCAATATCATTGCCGGCACCGGTGGTTTTTTGACCAAAGATCAACTCTTCCGCAAGTCGGCCACCCATCAGCACGGCAATATTATTTTCGGCATATTCTAAACTATGGGAATATTTTTCAACTTCGGGAAGTTGCTGCGTTAACCCAAGTGCCATCCCGCGAGGAATAATGGTAACTTTGTGAACCGGTTCAGTTCCAGGAATGAGCCGTGCAACGAGGGTGTGCCCTGCCTCGTGAAACGCCGTCATCTTCTTCTCTTCTTCCGAGATAATCATGCTGCGACGCTCACTACCCATTAACACTTTATCCTTGGCCATTTCAAAATCGACCATCTCGACCACTTTTTTGTTCATGCGAGCCGCATATAGGGCCGCCTCATTGACTAGGTTTTCGAGATCGGCTCCACAGAAACCGGGAGTGCCACGAGCGAGAACTACAAGATCAACATTACGATCAACAGGAACTCGGCGAACGTGGATGCGAAGGATCTCTTCTCTCCCTTTGAGGTCAGGACGAGGCACCACCACACGGCGATCAAATCTTCCCGGACGGAGCAACGCGGGATCTAAAACATCCGGACGGTTAGTGGCAGCGATGAGGATCACCCCTTCATTGGATTCAAAACCATCCATCTCGACTAATAATTGATTGAGAGTCTGTTCTCTCTCATCATGTCCGCCGCCAAGGCCAGCGCCACGGTGTCTTCCAACCGCATCGATTTCATCGATGAAAATAATACAAGGGGCATGTTTTTTCCCTTGTTCAAAAAGATCACGAACTCGAGAGGCGCCGACGCCGACAAACATTTCGACGAAGTCACTTCCTGAAATACTAAAGAATGGAACCCCAGCTTCTCCCGCAATTGCTCGGGCGAGTAGTGTTTTCCCGGTTCCCGGAGGTCCCATCAAAAGAACCCCTTTGGGAATTCTTCCACCTAGCTTGGTAAATTTTTTGGGATCTTTGAGGAAATCGATAATCTCTTCTAACTCTTCTTTAGCCTCTTCTACCCCTGCAACATCTTCAAAAGTAATTCTCTTTTGGGATTCGTTCATCAGGCGAGCACGACTTTTTCCAAAGCTCAATGCCTTCCCTCCCCCCACTTGAATCTGGCGCATGAAGAAAAAGAAAAAACCAAACAAAATCAACATTGGCATCCAAGAGATGAGAATCTGCTGCCAAACGGGGGTTGCTTTTGGTTTTTCGTAACGAACTTGTGCATCGGAGCGGGAAAGGATCTCAAACGCCTTGTCACTATTTACTGGCCCAAGCGTTTCGAAATATCCCCCTTCTTTAAAATCGGATTTGAATTTCCCCTGATACTCGTCTTCACGAACGACGACCGACTCAACTTTCTGTTGGGCAACCGCAGAAAGGAATTCGCTAAAACTGATTTTATTTCTTAAAGTTGGTTTGGCGTTAAAAAAATGCAGGACTGAAATAGAGACCAAGATAATGACAAGCCAAAGAGCGATAGTTTTATGAGACTGTTTCACTAATAAACCTCTTAATTGATTAATTATTTCAACTAAACCCTAACATAGGGCTTTTGGCTTACGCAACCCAGATTTCCCTTTTCTTTTTCGAACGATAGAAAACCTTTCGGCGGTCAAAGCAATTTCAAATTTCCCCTTCAATGGGATTCGATATTCTCTCGAAACGGGAGAACAGACCCCCATTTCCAATGCAGGCAAAAGCCGGTGGTAACTTTGTGGACTATCTAGCCGAGTCTTAAGCCATTTTTCCAAAATTACGGAAACCAGAGATGCCGGTAAACCCCGCAGGGGCTTGAGTTGGAGGCTGTTCTTGGTTTTAAAAAAAGCCTGAGGTTTGGACAAATAATTCTCCGCTACCCAACGAAGCCCGTTTTTAGCCTCTTTAGCAATCGATCCCAATCGAACTAAAACCTGCATGATCTGGGGATTTTCTTTTAACAAGAGAGGAAAAATCTGCCGCCGAATTCGATTTCGCAAATATTGATCGGTAAGATTGGATCGGTCTTGATGATATGAGAGATGATGAACCTTGGCATAATGCTGAATCGCCTCATGAGGCACTTCTAACAGTGGACGAAACAGATAAAGCGGAGCAGAAAATTTCTTTCCATGAAGATCTTTTAAAACTTCCAATCGCTCCATCCCTCCTAATCCTTCCAATCCTGCCCCTCGCAAGAGTCGATGAAAAACAGTTTCAGCTTGATCTTGTTGATGATGAGCTAACCAAACAGTCCCCTTCCCTTTAAATTTTTTCTGAATGATTTGGTGGAAGAACTGAAACCGTTTTTCTCTCGCCCAGGCTTGTAGGTTTTTAGGTTTGTTTTTTGAAGAGAATCTCTTGGAAAAAAAAGCGACCTTCTCACCCTTGGCCCATTCCTTCAGTGATTGTTCTTCCGAATCCGAATCGGGAATCCGAAGACGATAATTAAGATGGATCCAATGCAATGGAGGAAGCTTCTCTCGAAGACTCAAAGCGATGCTGGCTAAAACGGTCGAATCCATACCTCCGGAAGTGGCTAGAAATATTGGGTATTTTTTAAATTCTTGTGGAAGCGTTTGATAGGCAGTCCAAACCCATTTCTTTAAATCGACTCGTCGTGTCATGACCAATTCCCTGCCATAAATTTATCGAAATTACCTAGAAACCTTTTCACTCACCGACCGATACCCTACTGCCCCAAAAACTAAGGATAAAGCATGACAAGCAGCAAGGTCCCCCCTTCGACCATTTATAATACAGATGAGGATTTGAGCCTCTCCGCTCATTCGGACCATTCCATCAAACGATGGTTGATAGACCAAACCAAGCAAGTGGGACAAGGCATCGGTGACCTTGCCACCAACCTTTATTGGCTGCCGCACGATACTTTCAATTATGTTTTGGGCTGCGACGAAAAGTGGGGGGAGAGGAACTCTTGGTTCTCGGGATTTTTAAAATATCGGAATGATGGATGGGACGGACCGATTTATCGGATCGCCGATACGGCGGCTCGAATGTTTTATGGTTCGATCAACACCATTTCAGGGGGCGGAACGCATTATCTTTTCAATCAAAAGCTGGGACTCAACATCGAATATTTTTCCCCACCTCCACAAAACACTCGTGAACAGACTCGTTACTTCCTCGGAGGTCTTTTAGCCCTTCTTCCCTTTCGAGCTCCAATCATTCAGGCATTGGGAAAAGGAAAAATTAAAAACACCGCGAACATTCCTGACTCTACTGCTAAAAATCTACCTGCACAAAATCTACCTGAATATTCGGTGCGAAGTTTTTCAACCCCTCCTATAAAACCTGCCAATGGAATGGTGATGAGAGGGACCAGTGCCTCAAGTATGAATGGACTCATCACCCAAACACAAAATTCTTTTCAGATTATCCCTTCGGTCATTCCCATTCCTCTCAACCGAACGGTTTGGAACCGATGGGCGCCACCACCTCAAGTGATTCGAAGAACTACTCCGGCGGTTAACCTTTCCGAGAATTACCAGATGCCGGGGATCAAAGGTCCACCGATGGGAAGCCCGAAGCTAGATCCATCGATTAGCATCATCGGATTTCCGGGGAATTTAAATCAGGAACCAATCACTCTTCCTAGCGCCTACCAAGGGGATATGGTGGAACCACATCGATCGGAAGATTACCTTTTATTTAAAGCCATTCAACGGACACAAATTCGCGGAGAAGATTTTTATTCCCTCAATGATCTCATTAACTTTATTTCGAGTGGGCTAAGGGCAGATCAGGCGGGAATCCCGATTCGAATGAAACAACTTTTTCAAAAAATCTTAAATGAAAATGGAATTGAAGAATTAGAAAAGCTTCTTCTTGAAAAACACAAGGTCAATATCCACCAAATTCAGATCCAAGACGATATCCATCAAACAGGCGATGAAAACCTTTCGATTGTTGAACTGATTAGCAATGGACTCGATGCAGGTTCGAAAGAGATCAAGGTTCAGCTCTCCGATGGATATTACGAAATATTGGATCAGGGGAAAGGGATGACCCCCGAGGTAATCGCCACACGACTACTAATTCCAAAACTCTCCGGAAAGCCGGATCCTTCAGAACAGATAGGTAGATTTGGAATCGGATTCTTTACTGTCTTTCGTCACCTAAAATCCGAAGGGGATTCAGTAATTATAGAAACCAATGGAAAAGGAACGGATGCCTATCGACTGGTCTTCGAATTTTCAGCGGGGAAGATTTGGTTTAAAAAGCCGGAGATCATCACGACAAAAAATGACTCTCATAACTTTTTAAAAGCAATCAAACCAAAACAAACGGGAACACGCATTCAGGTCAAATCGTCAGAGATTCTTCAAGAGGCAATGGGAAAAGAGATCCATCGCTATCTGCGTTATATCAATCCCAAAAACAGCATCCTAGTGAATCAGCAGAAGATCAATCAAACAAAACTGCAACCGATTTTGGAAGTACCGTTTGGAAAGAATCAATCCGCACGTTTAGATTTTAATCCTAAGGGGGAAAACGGAATTTCAGTTCGTGTGGGAGAGCGTATTGTAGAGCATTATCCTTATGAAGGAACCAACACCTTCCCCGGTGAATTGGTGATTTCACTACCCCAAGATGTCAATCTTCCGATCTCGCGTGATCTGATCGAAGTGGATACTAAGCTGGTGGAATTTTTCGAAACACTTCTCCCAAAAATTACACAGGTCGATCAATTAAACTCCCTGACTCCGCTTTTCGAAACATTGGAGAAACGAAACCCTCCAAAGAGTTTAATGGAAATATTAAGAAGGAGAACACACCAAGTTGTAGAGGAATATTTAGCAAAGGATAAATCCCTGAAGGTTTATCCAGATCAAAAAGAAAACATTTCACTCTTCACAATTCACCCTTCAATTCTCTTCATCCATCCCCATCTCTTCGACGGCAATTGGTGGTTGCAACATTTCGAAGTCCCCGCGGAATTCCAATCAGGTGAAAAGATTAATGGGGCAGGCGAGAGGCATCCAGTACATTTAGTTGTTTCTGAAGAATTAAAAGTACCCATTCACTTCGATTCTAAAATGAACGTAGTTTATATACAAAAATATATCTACGGTACGAGGCCAACCATTGTCTTATCAGCCTTATTTATGATTGAAAATTTGCAGTTTAAAATCAATTGGGGGGATAAGTTATGGGATGCAGCACTTTCCGCTGAAGAACTTCAGACAAATAATTTTTCCAAACCATCCACTGAGTTATCAGACCATCAGAAGATCCAGAATTTTTTAAAAGAAAATGATCTACGACTCTCCTCAGTCACTGAGAAGCTTTGGTGGACAAAACAATACCGCATTTTTCACGTCAAATTCCAAGATGGACAAATATATTTTGCATTAGAATCAGACACAATTAGCGAATTAGTAGCATCTCGTGATGGAACGTTAATTCCCCCTACTGAATACGAATCACTTCACCTTGGTGATAATGGCGTATGGCCGGAAGATTTTGGGGGAAGAACAGACTATTTCTTTGAGAAGAAGTTTGGCTATGAAACTTTTTCCCAGTTCTTTTACGAAAATCATCAATATTTTGGGCTAGAGAAATCAGAAATGCGTGGAGTCATGAATGACAGGGGGGAAGTGATTCTTCCGTTTGATTATGAATGGATTTATTCTCATTCTAATGAAAAACAATTAGATTTATTAGTGAGTGAACAGGATGGCTTGCATTCATTAATTCCTTATTCCCTCCTGGTAAAAATTGCGGAGGATCCTTCTCTGCAGAAAAGATTTCACGAACTTAAGCGCCATCACTTGGAGCTGG
>JBGTGJ010000104.1:0-4552 GCA_041746775.1 bacterium | reverse complement strand
GAACCCCTTCAAGCTCTCCCAAAGTGGGAAGTTTGGCTTCGTAGAGAATTTTTCCCTGTTGGGAGGGGAAATGCCGTAGTCTATTCAAGAGGGGTGGGGAGGAAGGGAGAAAAACTTTTTTTCTCCCTTCCGAGAGGGTAGTGAAATTAAATCTTTATTATCTAGCGTTTATCTTCTCTGAGCCCCTTGTTGCTGTTCTTTAAAGTTTTGAAATTGGGATTCGTCCTGATTCTTCTGAGAAGGGGTACGCTTTCCTTGCTTTGCCGTTTGTTTTTTCTGATTAGCGCGCTGAGTTTTTTTTGCTTTTGCCATGATATTCCTCCTTGTGAATTTCCAAATCCCTTTCAGTCCTCATGTTTGACTAAATTATTACGAAGCGGAACTTTTCACAATCAGGGATGCCCTGATTTTATCTTGGGGGATTTCCCGTTTGATTTATTTTTCCCGCTTGACTTACGCAAAATCTACGCAATATGATCGGCTCATGCATCTCACCCCTAAACAGCAACGGGTCTTAAGTTTCATTGAAAGCTTCACGGAGTCGAAGGGATACGCCCCTAGTCAAAGCGAAATCGCTAAACACTTCCGATTTACCTCGTTAGGAACCGTGCAAAACTATCTGAAGGCGCTCGAAGGGAAGGGGTTTTTATTTCGAAAAAAATATCTCAGTCGTTCTGTTCAGTTAGCCGAGCTAAATTCGAAAGGGGTCAGCATCCCGCTCGTCGGTCGAGTGGCGGCTGGGAGACCGATTGAAGCGATTGAGCATGCTGAGACGCTTCATGTCCCCCCTAATCTACTCCGAGGCGGGGTTAATTTTGCGCTAAAAGTCCAAGGGGATTCGATGATTGAGGAGGGGATCTGTGACGGAGACTGGGTGATCGTCCGCAAGCAAGCGAATGCTGAAAATGGTCAAATCGTCATCGCGATGCTCGAAGGGGAAGCGACCGTTAAAACATTTTACCGCAAAAAAGATTCCATTGAGCTTCGCCCTGCTAATGCAACCATGAAACCGATCTTGGTTCATCGTGGTCAAGGTTTTCAGATTTTAGGGATCGTCGTCGGACTGATGCGAAAATATGGTTAAGTCATGTCCATTTTATGTGTCAAAGCCCCCGCCTTCGCGGTCGCCGTCGAGCGGCTGCGCGAGCCACGTCTTTTGCGCTATCCTGTCGTGGTGGCGGCGCAAAATTCACCACGTGCCCCGATCCTCTCCGTTTCTTCAGAGGCGTACGAGTTAGGGGTCCGCAAAGGGATTACCTTTTCTGAGGTCAGAAAAATCGACCGCCGCATCAAAATCGTTCCGGCAAACCACACACTTTATCAAAAGGCACATCACCAACTGCAAGCGGTGATGGATCGTTTCACCCCTTTTTATCAATCCGAACAGTTAGGGAGTTTTTTTCTCGACATGACTGGCAGTCAACTTTTGTTTGGCAAAAATATGCACGCCGCCGCCAAGATCCAGACCGCCATTCGGGAGGCGATAGATCTTCATCCCACCATCGGTGCAGCAGAAAATAAACTTGTCTCAAGGATCGCGGCGAAAGTCGTTCGCCCCGAGGGGGTCTGCGATATTTTTCCCGGGAACGAGGCGGCCTTTTTGGCGCCGCTTGAACTCACTTATCTCCCGGCCATTCGTGAAATGGATCATCCCGAGCTATTTCGCGAATTGGCGATCCAAAAGATTGGAGATCTCGCCAACATCCCAACGACTCTGATGACTCAGCTATTTGGAAAAAAAGGGGAGCTACTCCAACGACAGGCACAAGGGATCGATCAAAATTTTGTCGAGGCCCCGCAACACGAAGCTCTGCTCCAACAAGAAATCATCCTCAGTCCGGAAACGAACCATGACTCCTTTCTGCTCACCCATCTTTGGGAAGCGGTGGAACATCTTGCCCGTCAACTGCGTGAGCGTCGCATCGTCACGGCAGAAATCCGTTTACAGGGGATGTATGCCGATCACCAAATCATCTCCAAATTTTTTTCAGTCTCTCCTCCCACTCAGTTAGACTTTGCACTCTTCGAAAGATTGTCAGGTGGTTGGAGAAAATTTCTCGAGCGCCGAGTCTCTTTAAAATCTCTCATCCTCACCTTCGCCCAACTCTCTCCAGAATTTCGTCAAATCAGTTGGGAGGCTTGGTTCCAAGGAGAATCGACAAAACCGACAGAGCAGCGACAGAAAAAATTATTGGAGGCGTTAGATCACTTAAGAAAAAAGCACGGCCCTTCAGTGGTTCGCTTCACGAAAGGGTAATCATGTTTACCCATCTTCACTGTCATTCTTATTTTTCGATGTTGCGAGGAACTATTTCTCCCGAAGAGCTCGTCTTGCTCACCGTGAAGCACAAGATGCACTCCCTCGCGATGACCGACTGGAACGGGCTTTACGGCTGGGTCGAGTTTGTTCAGATCTGTGAACATTATGGGATACTCCCCATCTGCGGCGTCGATATGCAATCGCAAGACGGATCGGCGGTACTGCTTGCGAAGGATTTCAAAGGGTATGAACGAATCTGCCGAATCATTTCTGATCGTCACTTGGAAAAAAATTTCTCACTCATTCAAACTCTAAAAGAAGATCGCGAACACTTGGTGATTTTAAGTCGTGATCTCAACTTATTGGAAAATGTTTTTCAGCAGACAGGAAAACGAGACCTGTATGTCGAAATCTTGCCGTTAGAAGAAAACCTCCCGTGGATTCAGTTCGCACGAAAAAATGGGGTCAAGCCGATCGCTACTAATGATGTTTATTTCAAAGACACTTCGGAACTTCCCCTCCATCGTCTCCTGCGTGCCATCGATCAAAACACTAAACTCTCTCGTTTTTCGTCGAGAGATTGCATCTCTCCACAGCGTTTTTTTTGTGATGAAAAGTGGATGCGTGCAAAACTGAGCTATGTTCCGGAAGCGGTAGAAAATGCGATCGAGTTGACGGAGAGTTTGGAGATTAGGTGGAGTTTAGGGGAAACTATCTTCCCCCCTTTTGCGGAATTTTCGGATCCCGAGGCCTACTTCACCCTCCGTTGGAAATGTTACCAGGGGGCACTGCGCCGTTATGGAAAACTCACTTCGGCTGTGAAGGAACGACTAGAATACGAGTTAGGGATCATTCGAAAAAAGGGGTTCACCCACTACTTCCTCGTTGTCGACGACATCGTTCGCCAAGCCCCACGCACCTGTGGTCGTGGTTCTGTTGCTGCAAGTATCGTTTCTTATTGTTTAGGAATCACCCACGTCGATCCGATCCAACATCGTCTTTTCTTTGAACGATTTCTCAATCCCGACCGCAAAGATCCTCCCGACGCCGACATCGATTTTCCGTGGGATGAGCGAGATTTCATCCTCGATTATATCTTTAAAAAATATGGTCCAACTCGTGCGGCGATGGTCTGCAATCATGTCCGCCTTCAACCGCACTCTTCCGTTCGTGAAGTGGCCAAGATCTGGGGCTTTACCGATCCGCAGATTACAAAACTGACGGAGAAGTGGTTTCGCTTTCCGTTGGAACGCTGGCCAGAGCCATGGGATCAAATTTTTAGTTGGGCGGAACGACTCGCCGATTATCCACGACACCTCTCCGTGCATGCCGGTGGCGTGGTGATTGTTCCGGATGACTTGAGACGCTACGTCCCACTGCAACGAGCCGCCAAAGGGGTGAATATCATCCAATGGGAAAAAGATCAGACCGAAGATTTTGGTTTGGTGAAGATCGACATTTTGGGGAATCGTTCACTCGCCGTCGTGCGAGATGCACTTCAAGAAGTGGAAAAAAATACTGGGGAAAAAATCGAATACGAAAATCTAGATCCGACCCAAGATCCCCTCACGCAAGAAATGCTGAAACGAGGAGAGACGATGGGGGTTTTTTATGTGGAGTCTCCAGCAACACGACTCTTGCAAAAAAAAGCAGGCAGAGGGGATTACGAACACTTAGTCATTCACAGCTCGATCATCCGCCCTGCCTCCCACCGTTATATTAATGAATACGTGGAACGACTGCATGGAAAGCCCTACGCCCCTTTACACCCTTTGATGGGGGAAATTTTGGAGGATAGCTACGGCCTCATGGTCTATCAAGAAGATGTTACTAAAACCGCGATGGCACTTGCGGGGTTTAGTGCAGTCGAGGGGGATGGCCTCCGCAAGGCACTTTCGAAAAAGCGTCCTGAAAAATGGTTACCACAATACCAACAACAATTTTTCCAAGGAGCACTCGCTCGCGACGTCGAACTTCCCATCATTGAAGCAGCCTGGCAGATGATTCAAAGCTTCGCTGGATATAGTTTTTGCAAACCGCATAGTGCCTCCTATGCTCTCGTCTCTTTTCAATCCGCTTTTCTTCGGGCCCACTATCCTGCGGAATTTATGGCGGCAGTAATTTCCAACGGTGGCGGATTCTATTCGACCTTCGCTTATCTCTCTGAAGCACGCCGGATGGGACTTACGATTCTTCCACCCGATATCAATCTTTCGGAAATTCATTATCGAGGGCAGGAACATCAGCTTCGCACCGGCCTGATGCAACTCAAAGGGGTTCGCGAGGCGTGGT
>JBGTGJ010000103.1:0-3427 GCA_041746775.1 bacterium | reverse complement strand
CACCCACCTTGGCCTCTTTGGCCTTGCGATCGGTGAGCACCCCTTTAGGGGTAGAAAGAATGGCAATCCCTATTCCATTAAGGACTGGTTTTAATTCTTCGTATCCAATGTAAACCCGGCGACCTGGTTTGCTCACCCGCTTGAGCCCCATGATGCAGGATTGAAATTTATCGAAATACTTTAAGTGAACAAGAATCTTCCCTTGGTTTTTATAATCGGTAAGATGAAAATCCTTGATAAATCCCTCTTCTTTTAAAAGCTGGGCAATCGATTTTTTTAAGGCCGAAGCGGGGATTTCTACCACCTCATGGCGGGCTCGAATCCCGTTTCGAATTCTGGTCAACATATCGGCGACTGGATCTGTCATGCAATTCTCTCCAAACTCAAATTTACCAACTGGCTTTGGTTACTCCAGGGATTTCTCCCTTTCTTGCCAAGTTACGAAAACATAAACGGCACATTTTAAATTTTCTTAAAAACGCTCGAGGACGGCCACACAACGGACATCGATTGTAGGCTCTCACCTTAAACTTTGGTTTTCGGGTCGCTTTAACTCTTAATGATGTTTTGGCCATGGTTTAATTCCTAAAAGGCATTCCCATATGTTTTAACAATGCTTTTCCCTCGGGATCAGACTTCGCCGTTGTCACGATCGTGACATTCATCCCGCGAATCTTGTCGATTTTATCGTAATTGATTTCAGGAAAAATAATCTGTTCTGTAATCCCTAAGGTATAATTTCCCCGCCCATCAAACCCTCTTCCACTGATCCCTTTAAAATCTCTAACACGAGGTAGCGCAATATTGCACAGGCGATTTAAAAACTCATACATTCGCTGACGACGTAACGTGACCATTAATCCTATCTTTTGCCCTTTTCTTAATTTGAAAGCAGCAATCGATTTCTTTGCCTTGGTCACCGCCGGTCTTTGCCCTGTAATCGCCATGATCTCGTCAGCAGCGATGTCGAGAACTTTTGCGTTTTGTAGCGCCTCTCCGAGAGACATGTTGACCACTACTTTGGAAATTCGAGGCACTTGCATGAGGTTAGAATAGTTATATTCTTTCATCATTGCAGGGATCACTTCTTGCTGATATTTTTCTAAATATTTTGAGCTCGGCACAACATTATCCTTAAATCACTGGGTACGAACGAAGCATTGCTTCGCCCCTACACACAATTTATCACTTCACTTGAATTAATTCTTTGGTTCGTTTCGAAAATCGAGTTTTCTTATCCCCTTGGATACGAAATCCAACCCGAGTCCCCTTCCCATCTTTGGGATCGATCAACATTAAGTTGGAAAGGTGAATGCTCGATTCTTTCTCAACAATCCCCCCTTGCCGATTTTTCATCGTCGGCTTGGTATGTCGCTTCACAACATTAACCTTTTCAACTAATGCGCGCCCTTCTTGCGGAAAAACACGCATCACTCTCCCAATTTTCCCTTGGTCTTTACCGGTAATGACGATCACTTGGTCATTTTTTTTAATTTTCCATTTGGGAAGTGCCGACATTAGATCACCTCCGGCGCAAGAGAAATAATCTTCATAAATTTTTTAGCTCGAAGCTCACGGGCCACTGGGCCAAAGATACGTGTACCGACCGGTTCCCCAGCATCATTAATCAAAACGATGGAATTATCATCAAAGCGGATATAGCTTCCATCGGGGCGGTTAATCTCTTTTCGAGTTCTTACAATGACCCCTTTTTTAACCTCCCCCTTCTTCACTTTGGAATCCGAGATCGCCTCTTTGACAGAAACCACAATCACATCCCCAATGGTCGCATATTTTCTCTTGCTACCGCCGAGAACCTTAATACACATCAATTTTTTTGCCCCCGAATTATCAGCTGAGTCGAGGATCGATTGAACTTGAATCATATGAAAGTCATCCCAATTTAAACGTTAGCTGTTTCAACCCCTTCGGATTTTTTAACTATCGATTTGACCGACCATCTCTTGGTTTTTGAAAGAGGGCGAGTTTCAATAATCTCGACGATATCTCCCACATGGCATTCTTGCTTTTCATCATGCGCCTTAAACTTAGTGCGTCGTCGGTAATACTTTTTAAATTCAGGGTGCATCACCAACCGTTCGACCAAAACGGTCACTGTTTTTTGCATCTTATCGCTGACGACCGTTCCAACTTTCAATTTGCGATGACGTTTTATATTTTCCATGAAAAAACCTTAATGACAAACCCGATTAAGCAGGTGCCCCTTTCTTTTGTTTAATAATCGTCTTAACCCGAGCAATGTCTTTTTGCACTTCGGGTAGACGATGGGACTTCTCTAATTGACCAGTGGCATTCTGCATCTTGAGCTTAAAAAACTCTTGTTTGAGTTCTGTTTCGAACACTGACAATTCTTTTAAATTTTTTTCTCTCATTTCATTTGGCGTCACGGTATCCCTCCCGAGTTAAAATCTTAGTGCGGAGTGGCAATTTATGCTTCGCCAAATTGAGAGCTTCTTTAGCCACATCTAAGGTAACCCCTTCCATTTCAAAAATAATTCTTCCTGGTTTAATAACCGCCACCCACTCTTCGGGGTTCCCTTTTCCTTTACCCATTCTGGTTTCTAAAGGCTTTTTGGTAATCGGCTTATCCGGAAATACTCGAATCCAAACCTTGCCACCACGCTTGATGCAGCGATTGATCGCGACACGACCGGCTTCAATTTGTCGTGAGGTTAACCGGCCACACTCTAAAGCCTGAATCGCAAAGTCACCGAAGTTAAGATTGCATCCTCGGTAGGCTACCCCTCGCATTCTTCCTTTTTGTTGTTTTCGGTACTTGACCTTCTTGGGTATTAACATGACCTATTAACCTTCTAAGGAGACTGGGGTTGCTGGTTGCACAGAACGTTCGACCGGCCCAAGGATCTCTCCTTTAAAAATCCAAACTTTTACTCCGATAAGCCCATAGGTGGTGTGAGCTTCTGCCACACCATAATCAATGTCGGCACGCAATGTTTGAAGTGGAACTCTTCCTTCACGGTACCATTCGGTACGGGCAATTTCCGCCCCCCCCAAACGCCCCGCGACCATCACTTTAATTCCTTTAGCACCGAACTTGAGAGCGGATTGCACCGCTTTTTTCATAGCCCGACGGAAAGCGACCCGTCTTTCAAGTTGCATCGCGACATTTTCGGCCACTAACTGGGCATCAACTTCGGCTTTTCTAACTTCTTGAATATCTAAAAATACTTCGTTCTTACTTTTTTTCTGCAGATCATTTCTTAAAGCATCAATCCCTGCCCCTTTTTTTCCAATGACCAATCCTGGGCGAGAAGTATGGATGATAATTTTTGCTTTCTTAGCAGCTCGCTCAATTTCTACTTTAGCCACACCGGTCGAGTATAATCGCTTTTTAATCTCGGCACGAAAACGAATATCTTCATGAAGAAATTCGGAATAATTGCGG
>JBGTGJ010000102.1:0-5394 GCA_041746775.1 bacterium | reverse complement strand
CCGTTCGATCACGCTGACTCTTTTCTTTTAAGCCTCCTCGAGATTAACTTTTTGAGGTGGAGGAGGTTTCTTTCGAAGCTTTCTTTTCAGGGGCGGCCGGGGTTTTTGCGGTGGAGCTGGTTTTAGTACTGGCATAACCATCTTTATACCAACCTCCTCCTTTGAGAGAGAAGGAGGTTTGGGAAATCAGTCGCTGCACAGGACCTCCGCAAAAACTGCACTTTTTTAACGGTTTTTCCGAGAGTTTCTGAAACGCCTCAAAGTTTTTTTTGCACTTCAGGCATTCGTATTCATAAACTGGCATAGGTTTTCCTCGACATTATACTGAAGAACTATCCCCCCAAGCGACCCCTTTTCGTCGATTGACGAATCATTGTAGCGGCGAAAAGTGTGAAAAATCAACTGAATTCTAATAGTTAGGATAGGTGGGGAGTAGGGACCACAGGATTAGGAGAGGACTACAGACCACAGACAACGGACTACGGACAAAATGCCAAAGACAAATCTCTTTTGTAGAGACGATCCCGTTGGGACGTCTTCCCCAAATTTAATTCAATATTTGGAATTTTCGATTTCTTCCCCAGCGATAAAACTGAAAATCAGTGTCGAAGGTCAGGATGCGTGGCTCTTCAAAAAGCTCGGCACATCGAATCAAGCAGGCGTCGGCGAGAGAGATCGGTTGGTCTTGGTATTTTGTTAAAATTGTTTCGACTTGACCTAATTCGTTCTGAAGATTGATGCCAATGCGGTAGAAATCCCTTTTCCCCAAAGAAAAAATTTCTTCAGGACCTTGAGGGTTAAATTTGCGAATAAGAAAGCAGGCCTCCGATAGCACCGACTCGCAGGTAATTAATGGAGTTTCAATGTTGGATAGTAATTTTTTGATTTGACCATGTTTTTCTTCTGTTTTGTCAAGCATGGCCAGTAGAGGGCCGGTGTCGAGCAGACATCGAGAAACAATCATTTACCATACCCTTCCATGTGTTTTTTGTTGGTAGAAAGATCTCGGACATTGGAAGAAAACTTTCCAACACTTTTCCCTGCCACTTCTAACGCGCTTTTTTTATGTTGTACTTCTTGTTGGTAAACAAGCTTAAGCCCATTCTTTACTAATGAAGAGGTGCTTTTCCCTGTGACTTTTCTTAATTCTCTTAAAATATTTCTATCTTCTTTGCCCAATCGGGCATGAACATAATCTTGCATATTATCACCCTTGTAGCACAAATTATAATGGATGTGCTACAAGGTGTCAATACCATCACTTAGCTATTAATCCAGCCCCATATCGGAAAAGGAAATTGGTAATTAAATTGGACAGGACATGCAGAAGAATCAATACGATCATCGGGGTAAAGTCGAGTCCGCTCGCAAAAAAGAAGCGAGGTAAAATTTTGCGCACTCGGTAAAAGAGTGGTTCGGTGACCTGTCTTAAGAATCGAACAATCGGATTGTAAGGGTCGGGGCTGACCCAACTGATTAAGACTGTTCCGATGATGATGTAGCTATAGATGGTGGTGATCATCGAGATCACTCGGGCGAGTGAGACAAGGATATTTCCTAAGAGGTACAAGTTTCGTTCTCCTTTCGAATTTGTTCCGCTCTTTCTGCGGCTGCTTTTACTGCCTCAGCGACAGAAGCTTTCATTTTTGCATTTGCTAGTATCTGCAAACCTGCCTCAGTGGTTCCCCCTTTGGAAACGACTTGGGTGATCAGTTCATCCGGAGTTTTTTTGGTTTTTTGAAGCATCTTAATTGCTCCTGCCACGGTTTCTAGCGCTAACTGTCTTGCTTTGATAGGGCTGAGGCCAGATTGAATCCCCCCTTCGATTAACCCTTGAGTAAACTGATAGACAAACGCAGGTCCGCTTCCACTTAACCCGGTCACTGCATCGAGTTCTTCTTCACTGGTGGCTATCAGCACTTCTCCCATGGTTTTTAAGATCTTGAAAATATTTTTTTTAATCGAAGGAGAGACAACACCGGCAAAATAAATTCCTGTCATTCCAACCCCGACCATCGCGGGGGTATTGGGCATGAGGCGGATGATCGTGATTTTGTTTTTAGAAAAAGTTTTGAGTGTCTTCGTGGAAATACCGGCCATCATTGAAATGAGAATGGTTCCTTTTTGAAGTTGAGGGGCAATCTCGGCAAGTACCTCTTGAGATTGAAACGGTTTGATTCCAAGCCAGAGCCATCGGCACCGCTGAGCTACTTCGCGATTATCGTGGGTGGTAGCGACTTTAAAGGTCTTGAGTTTTTTTAACTCTGATGAGGAACGGCGTGAGACTAATATTTTTTTGGGACTGACGAGTTTCGATTTCAACAGCCCCTGCAAAATCACCTGCCCCATCTTACCGATGCCTATAAAACCATGATCATATTTTAGTTTTGATGTTTTCATGTGCGAGGTCCAAACAGTGCCGTTCCAATTCTCACGATGGTGGCGCCTTCTTCAATGGCGATCTCAAAGTCGTGACTCATCCCCATCGAAAGTTCGGTCATGGGTTGCGCAAGAAATCCTGATTGGTTGCATTCGTCAAGCAACGATTTGAGTTGGCGGAAATAAGGGCGGACTAATTCCACTGGTTCCAGCGCAGGAGGGATCGCCATGAGTCCTTCGAGAAGTAGGTTGGGTAACTTGGCCAACCTCGGCAGTTCCTGCCAAAAAATTTCTGGGCTCATCCCTGATTTGCTTTTCTCTTCTGCCAAATTGATTTCGAATAATATCTTTTGTTCGATCCCTATTTTTTTTGCTTCCGAGGAGATTTTTTCGGCCAACCGTAATGAGTCTACCGAATGGATCAGCTCGCATTGTCCTACGATCTCTGAAACTTTGTTTCTCTGAAGATGTCCAATGAAATGCCAACGAAGTTGAATCGCTAGTTCTGAAAAATTCTGTAAAATCTTTTCCTGCTTCTGTTTCCATTCCTGAACATAATTTTCGCCAAAATCCAAAAGCCCTATTTGAGCAAAAGCAACGACTTTTTCGAAAGGTTGCCCCTTAGAAACTCCCACTAATTTGATCGATTCCGATGATCGGCCGACACGCTCTGCGGTAAGTGCGATCTTTTGGAGGATTTGAGCATGAGAAGTGGATGATGTCATAAGGTCTAAAGATAAGCAAAAAGAGCTCCCTTAATTTTTTCTAGAAAATCTTTCGAAACACTCCCGACCCTTTCCTGTAACCTCGCTTTATTGACTTGCCGAATCCCAGGAATGACGACGAAGGAGTCTTTTCCGTTGGGCATTTTGAACCCCATGCGAAGCGGCCAGATTTCCGGGGGTTGGGTGGAGATCGGTAGTACCACAAGAGTTGGCAGCAAAATATTGTGTTCGGAATTGGAGATAATCAAACCCGGCCTGATTTTCCCAAATTCAGGAGGGTGAGTCGGTTCGAGATTGACCCAATAGATATCCCCCTGTTTCATGATTTTTTTCTTTTGGTTTTAGGGGTGGAAGTGAGGTCTGCAGCTTCCCAATCTTGTAGCCACGAGGACTCCTCAGGGTTTGATGCCAAGAACTCGTTATATTTTTCTGCAGCGATAATCATTTTATGGCGCTGAACTTCTTGTTCGAGAATTTCTTTCACAAACTTGGAGAGACTAAATTTTTTGGGAGTGATATTTTTTAACTCACGCAACAAGGGATCTTCTATTTTTATAGTAGTGGCTTGCATACTAAATTAGTAGTACATTTAGTAGAATTATTCAAGGTTCGAATTCTAGTTTAACCTGAGGTATTTTTTCCCCTTATCAAGTCATCAGTCTCCATCCAGACCAAAAAACTGGGGCTATTTCCCCCCAACCTTAGTTTAAAAACCCCCTTTATAAATACATTTCTCGAATAACCTTTTGATTTTACTACTTAAATTAAACAATTTTAATGGTCATTCTATGGTACATAATTTGCTTATAGAACTCAGTTCCTTCAGAGGAATTAATATGGCACCACCCAAAATTTCAAAGCGAACGACTTCTCAAGAGCAAGGCCTAAGTCCGTCTGGAAATAATCTCTCGAAAAACTCATCTACTCCTAATAACCCCCAAAACGATTCTCGCATCTCCTGGCTTGATGCCCAGCGAAATTTTGAAAAGTATGCCGCTTTACAGGATGAGCTTGGAGATGGGTTTTTACGGTCAATTGTTTTTTGGGGTGAAGGGAATGTTCGTGAAGCGGTAGAAAAAACCCTTCAAGTTTCTTCATTAAGAGATCGTACTGATCTTTCTGTGGTTCATCTCGAGGAGCTTTCCAAATTAATTTCAAAGACAAGTCTGCTCAGCTCACCTTCTGGAGAAGGGATTCAAAAACCGGAAGAGGTAAATTTACTGAGAGCCAAACATCTTGTTTTTCTGCTCAGGCTCAATGGTTTTCGGATTATCACGGAGGACGAGTTTGAAAAGGAAAATACCCCTCCCGTTCAGTTTACCAAAAAAGAGGATATTGAGGCTTGGAAGGGAATCGTTGAAACAGCTAAAGAGAATTACAAAGCACTTGGTATTTCCGTTCTCTCTCTTTCAAAAATCGAAAATGCTTTATCAGACACCTCGGCTCCTCACCCGTTGGAAGGGAAACAGAATCTTAGAAAATTTCTGACTCAGATTGGAATTGATCTCATTAAAGTCATTGATTCAAGCTCTCCGGTAGTATTTTCTGTTGAATCAGATCAGCTGTTAGCCTCTCTCGTTGGACCATGGATCGACAGTTTTATTCGAGTTCCACATCTTGAAAGGGCGATCTATCAATCACAATCGATGCAAGAGCGAATTGAGCTTTCGAAGCTACAAGGCAATGCCATGTTGGCGGGGGCCTTAGGAATTTTTGGCCAGGTGCTGTTTGTTGCCCCTCTTGCTGCTGGCTTGAGAGGATTTCGAGTTCCTTCGAGGATTCCAGCAAATAACTCCAACAGGATCGTGCTCAATGAAGTGGCAGATAGTTTTGGCGGGATTGAAAAAATGCCAACTAGTGCCCCCCTAGACAAAATTTTCGCCCACCGCTCTGTTCCCAATTTAAAAGTAGCTCAGTTAGAACCGATCCAAGCGAGAACTCCTGGAAATTTTTACGACGTTTATGGGCATTCTCCAGTTGGTAGAGGAATATGGAATCCTCATGCACGGGTGAAGATTGGGGCGGGTGAAGTTTCGCTTCCTTCTTCTCCTGTAGAAACTCCGTTAGGAAAAGTGGAGCTCCCCAAAGGGAGCTTCGCGATGGGACAGAATGGTTCTGGAAATACTGGAACGAGTGGCCCTTCCGGAGCGAGTGGAACATTGAGTGTTTCCAATTCTGGCTCAGGTGGGCCAACGTTAGTGTTGTCTCCCACCCAAGGGAAATCGACTGTTGTGAGCCGGACTTCTGTAACACATCAAGTAACGATGGAAGCTAATTCTTCACAAGCTGC
>JBGTGJ010000101.1:0-12264 GCA_041746775.1 bacterium | reverse complement strand
TGGAGATGGTGATGCCTGGAGATAACGTTTCGGTCGAAGTAGAATTAATTACCCCAGTCGCCCTTGAGAAGGAGATGCGATTCGCAATCCGTGAAGGGGGACGAACGGTTGGTGCTGGTGTTTGTACGGAGATTATTGAATGAGAAGTATTATCCAATTGGAATGCACGGTTTGTAAGAATCGAAACTATTCCACAAAAAAAAATAAAACGAAAACCCCTGATCGAATGGAACTTAAAAAGTATTGTCGATTTTGTCGCAAACATACGGGGCATAAGGAGACGAAGTAAAATTGCGGATTGCCGATTTCGGATTGCGGATTATTAAATTCGCTCTTAAAAAATCCGCGATCTTCAATCTGAAATCCGCAATGATTTAGGAGAGTAGCTCAATTGGTAGAGCACCGGTCTCCAAAACCGGGGGTTGCAGGTTCGATCCCTGTCTCTCCTGCACAAGAGAGAAATAAAAATGGCGAGCCTGGAAAACATCGGAGTTTTTAGCATGGAAAAAAATTATCGCAAATGGATCGACCTAGGTTTGGGGTTGGCGGCGATCGCTTTATGGTTTTTGCTGCGACAGCTATTTCAGCAAGTTTGGGAAATTTTTAGACTCCCTTTGATGGAAAATTTTTTCATCCAAACCCCAGGATTGATTTCTCTCCTTATTACCGTCGTGGCCTTTATTTTGGTGAGGAGGAGCCTTAAGATTTACGGCTTTCTCAATGAAGTAGCGATAGAGTTGGCAAAAGTTACTTGGCCAACCAGCCAAGAGACCATTGCTTCTACCGGCGTGATCCTAGTAATGGTCGGGATCGCTTCGATGATCATGTTTGGATTTGATGCTCTGTGGGGAACCTTTACGAGGAGTTTGTTATCCTTATAATTTAAGGGACGAATATTGATATGGCTCATCATTGGTATGTGATTCACACTTATTCGGGTTTTGAGCAGAAGGCAAAGATTGCCCTCGAGGAACGAGCCAAGGCTTTAGGAAAGCAAGAGTTGTTTTCCGAAGTGTTGGTCCCCTCGGAAAGCGTCGTTGAAATGAAAAAAGGGGTGAAGCGAACCACCACCCGGAAATTTTTTCCTGGTTATATCTTAGTGAAGATGGAACTTAACGACGACACTTGGCACCTGATCAAAAATACCCCCAAGATTACCGGCTTTGTTGGTAACAGCACTAATCCTCCCAGTGTTCCTGAAGAAGAGGTGCGACGAATCACCCGACAGATCGATGAAGGGACGCTCCGACCCAAGCCAAAAGTTGAATTTGAGAAAGGGGAGGCGGTGAGAGTGACGGATGGGCCGTTTGCGACTTTCAATGGGATGGTAGAAGAGGTCAACCCTGATAAAGGAAAACTTAAAGTATTGGTCAGTATCTTCGGAAGATCCACACCGATTGAGTTAGATTTTACCCAAGTTGAAAAAACTTAATGGAGTTTTAAGTCATGGCTAAGAAAATTCAAGCATATGTCAAACTACAATGTCCTGCAGGGCAAGCAAACCCTGCTCCTCCGGTTGGGCCTGCCTTAGGTCAACATGGAGTGAACATCATGGAGTTTTGCAAGCAGTTCAATGCCCGTACGCAAAAAGATGCGGGGTTGATCATTCCTGTGGTGATTACGGTTTATTCTGATCGCTCTTTCACCTTTATCACCAAGACCCCTCCCGCTAGCATCTTATTAATCAAGGCAGCGAAGGTCGATAAAGGTTCGGGTCAGCCTAATAAAAATAAAGTTGGTTCTGTGACGAAGTCCCAGGTTGAAGAGATTGCTAAACTAAAAATGCCCGATCTTGATGTCCGAGATTTGGCCGCTGCAGTGCGAACGATTGAAGGGACTGCGCGAAGTATGGGTATCGAAATTAAGTAAGAGGTTTAAGTTATGTCAGGAAAAAAATATAAAAATGTCGCTAAAAAAGTGGATATCGAAAAAAAATATCCATTGGCCGAAGCGGTTCAGCTTTTGCCCGAATTAAAAACAGCCAAGTTTGACGAAACGGTTGAAGTGGCCATTCGATTAGGAATCGATGCCAAGCAAACCGATCAGATGGTCCGTGGCGCGGTTTCGCTTCCTCATGGTTTAGGTAAGAAAGTCCGAGTGGTTGCTTTCGCCAAAGGGGAAAAAGAGAAAGAGGCAACGGAGGCAGGGGCCGATTTTGTCGGCAATGATGCCTTAATGCAAAAGATTCAAGATGGCTGGTTTGATTTCGACAAAGTAGTTGCCACCCCTGATATGATGGCAGCGATCAGTAAGTTAGGAAAAGTGTTAGGGCCCCGAGGGTTGATGCCTAATCCCAAAGTTGGGAGCGTAAATGCCGACATCGGTAAAGCGGTTCGTGAGATTAAAGCGGGTAAAGTAGAGTTTCGAAATGAAAAGGCTGGGATTGTTCATGCCCCGATCGGAAAAATCTCTTTCGGTCCAGAAAAGTTAAAGGATAACCTCCTTACGCTCATCGATGGATTGATCAAGGCGAAGCCAAGCTCAAGCAAAGGGACTTACCTTAAAGGGGTGTCCATCTCCAGTACGATGAGTCCTGGAATACGGATCGATGTTGGATCGTTTGAGGTTTAGTAAAGTTTTTATTTAAGTTTTGGATGAGTCTGAGACTGCAGGTCTTTCGAGTAAAGTTAAAGTGAAGCTTCAAGCTTTCTCCTGCATAGACGGGAATCAAAAATTCCCTCCTAACGGCATTGTTAGGGTTTCTCTCCCATCCAGACAATGACCGTTAAAAGAAAGGAGGGAAATATGAATCGACAAGGTAAAGCTGATTTAGTCGAAGATCTTAAGAAGCGATTTCAGGATACCAGTGTAGCGCTTCTGACTGATTTTCAAGGACTCAAGGTCAGCGACATTACCAAGCTTCGACAAAACCTGCGAAAAAGTCAGGCCGAACTCAAAGTCATAAAAAACACCTTGGCCACCTTGGCGCTCAAGGGGACCGAGATGGAAGGCTTAAATAAGTTTTTCATCGGACCCACTGCTTTGGTGACCACACCGGCGGATCCAATTGAGCCGACCAAAATACTGGTGAAGTTTTTTAAAGACCTTGAAAAGTCGAAGATCAAAGCCGGCTATTTATCAGGAAAAATCCTAACGGCAGCTGAGATTGAAACCTTATCTAAGCTTCCGTCGCGTGAAGAGATGTTATCTAAACTATTGGGGTCGATGCAGGCTCCAGCGCAAAGTTTGGTAAACGTCATGAGCGCGATTCCTCGACAACTAGTCACCGTTTTGGCGGCGATTCGAGATAAAAAAGGTTCCTAATCCATAACTTTAAATTTTATTTTTTTGGAGGATGACTCAAATGGCTATCGTAAAAGCAGAAGATATTCTTGAAACAATTGAAGGCATGACCTTGCTGCAAGTTGCAGAATTGGTGAAGGCTTTTGAAGAAAAATTTGGCGTCTCAGCCGCTGCTCCTGTCGCAGTGATGGGTGGCGGAGCTGCAGGTGGCGCTGCCCCTGCGGAAGAGCAGACTGAGTTTACTGTGATGCTAACCGCCGCGGGTGATAACAAGATCAACGTCATTAAAGAGGTGCGTACCGTGACCGGACTTGGTCTTAAAGAAGCAAAAGACCTCGTTGAAGGGGCCCCTAAAATGGTTAAAGAAGGGGTTAGCAAAGAAGACGCCGCGAAGATCAAGGAACAGCTTGAAAAGGCTGGAGCCAAGGTCGAAGTTAAGTAATTTCTTCGAAATTTTTAAGATGCCACTGGCTTTATAAGAGCTCTTTTAAAGCCAGTGGTCTTTGTTTTTTTAAATTTTTTGGTATTATCGAGGAGCGCTCATGACTACCTCTCATTATGCATTAGGCACCTTTCGAAAAGATTTTTCTAAAATTCAAAAGGTGGTTGAAATCCCCAACCTCATTGAAATTCAAAAAGTAAGTTATGAAAAATATCTTCAAGCAAACGTAGTCCCCGAAAAGCGAGAAGAGGTGGGGCTGCAAGGGGTATTCAAAAGCGTTTTCCCGATTAAAGATTTTAATCAAACAGCTAGTCTTGAGTTTGTGTCCTACCGCTTTGAGCGTCCCACCTACGAAGTCAACGAGTGCCGTGAAAGAGGAATGACTTTTTCTGCTCCGTTAAAAGTGACGGTTCGTCTTGTGGTTTGGGATGTCAGCGATGAGGCGGGCGGACGATCGATCCGTGACGTGAAGGAGCAAGAGGTCTATTTTGGTGAGATTCCGCTGATGACCGACACCGGTACCTTTATCATCAATGGTACCGAGCGTGTGGTTGTCTCTCAATTACATCGTTCTCCTGGTGTTTTCTTTGAACATGATAAAGGAAAGACGCATGCCTCCGGCAAACTCCTCTATTCCGCACGAATTATTCCCAATCGTGGTTCTTGGCTCGATTTTGAATTTGATCCTAAAGATTTAGTCTATGTCCGTATCGACCGACGCCGAAAAATGCCAGTGACCAATTTGGTCCGTGCCTTAGGTCTCAACACCGAAGAGATCCTCAACTTTTTTTACAAAACAGAGGTTATCACCTACGAAGGAAAAAATATCTATAAGACCCTTGAGCCTGAAGTACTGATCATGCAGCGGGCCTACAAAGATATTAAACATCCGAAAACCGGCGAAGTACTCCTCAAAAAAGGGAGAAAGTTTACTCAAGCAGTTTTAGAAAAATTGCAAAAAGCGAAAATCAAAGAAATCCCGATCGAGCTTGAAGATATTATCGGAAAACCTGCCGCCCATGACATCGTGAACAAAGATACTGGTGAAGTGATCCTAGAATGCAATCAGGTATTAACCGAAGAAAAATTAGAAGAGATTAAGAAAAATAAGGTCAAAGAGATTCCGCTGCTATTCATTGATAACTTTAATGTCGGCCCTTACATTAGAAATACTTTATTGGTCGATAAGGTGACTACCAAAGAAGAGGCGATTACCGAAATCTATCGCCGACTCCGACCGGGCGATCCCGCAACGATTGAAACAGCGACCGCATTTTTTGAAAACTTGTTTTTTAATCCAGAACGCTACGATCTTTCTCGTGTCGGTCGTCTCAAAATCAATCACAAGTTTGCACTCAATATTCCGCTCGAGATCACCACACTCCGTAAAGAAGATATTCTTGAAACGGTTCGATATCTCGTCAATTTAAAAGATGGTTATGGACAGGTGGATGATATCGATCATCTCGGAAACCGAAGAGTTCGAGCGGTCGGTGAGCTGCTTGAAAATCAATACCGCATCGGGTTGGTTCGAATGGAACGAGCGATCAAAGAGAGAATGAGTCTTCAAGAGATCGAAACTTTGATGCCGCATGACTTGATAAATCCAAAACCCGTTTCTGCCGTCGTGAAAGAATTCTTTGGTTCCAGTCAGCTCTCACAATTCATGGATCAGACCAATCCACTTTCCGAAGTGACCCATAAGCGCCGTCTTTCCGCCTTAGGACCAGGAGGGTTAACTCGTGAGCGAGCTGGTTTCGAAGTGCGTGACGTGCATGCGACTCACTACGGACGAATTTGTCCCATCGAAACCCCTGAAGGACCCAATATTGGTCTTATCGCTTCTCTCTCCAGTTTTGCGCGAGTGAATGAATTTGGTTTCATCGAAACCCCCTATCGAAAAGCGAAAGATGGAACGGTGACCGATGAAGTGATCTACTGTTCCGCGTTGGATGAAGAAGGATATTATATCGCTCAGGCCAATGCTGCGATTGATGAAAAAGGAAAGTTTCAATCCGAGCTAGTCAGTTGCCGAAAAAATGGTGAATTCGTCATGGTTCAAGCCAAAGAGGTTGAACTGATGGACGTATCTCCCAATCAGCTGGTTTCGATCGCTGCCTCTTTAATTCCATTTCTCGAACATGATGACGCCAACCGAGCCTTAATGGGATCCAACATGCAACGACAAGCGGTTCCTCTCCTTCGCAATGAAGCTCCTTTGGTTGGTACCGGAATCGAAAAACGAGTGGCAGAAGATAGTGGTGTGACCATTCGAGCCCGTCGTTCCGGAACGATCCAAAGCGTGGATGCCTCCCGCATCGTTGTCAAAGCCGAAAGAGTGACACGTAAGGAAGGGAGTGAAGTTGATATTTATAATCTCGTAAAATACCGCCGCTCCAATCAAAACACCTGCATGAACCAAAAACCATTGGTGAAGATCGGGCAAAAGGTTCAGGCTGGGGAAACCTTGGCGGATGGTCCTTCCACTCACCAAGGAGAACTCGCGTTAGGGCAAAACGTCGTTGTCGCGTTCATGCCTTGGGGAGGTTACAACTTCGAAGACTCGATTTTGATCTCCGAAAATTTGGTGAAGAATGATCAGTTCACCTCCATCCACATCGAAGAATTTGAATGTGTGGCCCGCGATACGAAGCTCGGGAAAGAAGAGATCACCCGGGACATTCCTAACGTCGGTGAAGAGGCGCTGAAAGACCTCGATGATTCCGGTATGATTCGTATTGGTGCTGAAGTGAAACCGGGAGATATCCTGGTCGGAAAAATTACTCCGAAAGGGGAGACCCAACTCAGTCCCGAAGAAAAGTTGTTACGAGCGATCTTCGGTGAAAAGGCAGGAGACGTTAAAGATACCTCTTTAAAAGTTCCTCCCGGAGTCAACGGTATTATCATCGATGCTCAGGTCTTTTCTCGAGAAGGGGCCGACCTTGATGACCGTGCGAAAGAGATTCAAGATCAAGAGTCAGAGAAACTGCGCAAAGATCTCGATGATGAAATCAATATTCTTCAAGAAAGTTCCGCTAAAAAGATCCGTTCTTTATTAGTTGGACGAGTAAGCTCCTCGAAAGTGGTCGATGATGAAACCGATAAGGTTTACCTTACCAAAGGAAAATCGATCACTAATTCTATCCTCGATCAAATCCCGATCAGCAAATGGTCCGAAATCACGATCCAAGATGGGGATGATATCGAGTCCGAACTGGCAGAATCTTTCGAAGCGATGGAAGAGCAGGTTGAGTTTTCCAAAATGGTTTTCGATCAAAAACTCAACAAGCTTAGAAAAGGGGATGAACTCCCTCCCGGCGTGATCAAGATGGTGAAGGTCTATGTCGCTATTAAGAGAAAAATCTCGGTAGGTGACAAAGTTGCCGGACGACACGGAAACAAAGGGGTTATCTCACGAATTCTTCCGATCGAAGATATGCCTTACCTCGAAGATGGACGGCCTGTCGAAGTGGTACTCAATCCTCTTGGCGTACCTTCTCGAATGAACGTCGGTCAGATTCTTGAAGCTCATCTTGGTTGGGCCGCTCGCGGACTAGGGGAAAAGCTTGGAGAAATGGTCCAACAGGCCCAGAGCAAAGAGAACCTGCTAGAGTTTTTCAAGAAGATCTATGGCAAAAATGTTGTCACCCGATCACTCGTAGATTTGTCGCAGAAAGATCTGATAGAATTGGCCAAACGCCTAGATAAAGGGCTCTACATGGCAACCCCCGTTTTCGATGGTGCCAAAGAGTCCGAAATCAAAGACATGCTTCAATTTGCTGAGCTCCCTCTTTCTGGCCAGACGATTCTGTTTGATGGAAGAACTGGCGATGCCTTTGAACAGCCGGTGACGGTTGGAGTGATGTATATTCTCAAACTCCATCACCTCGTTGATGACAAGATTCATGCTCGATCGATTGGCCCTTATTCTCTGGTCACGCAGCAACCGCTCGGCGGAAAGGCGCAATTTGGTGGTCAGCGATTAGGTGAGATGGAAGTCTGGGCGATGGAAGCGTACGGCGCTGCCTATGCGTTGCAAGAATTCCTCACGGTCAAATCTGATGATGTCATCGGTCGAACTCGCATGTATGAAGCGATCGTGAAGGGGGAGCATGCCCTTGAACCAGGTCTTCCCGAGTCCTTCAATGTTTTGATCAAAGAGCTACAGAGTTTGGCGCTTAATATTGAACTGATTGAAGAAAACTAGAGTGAAAAGGAAAAGGTAATATATGGATATCCAAAACTTTTTCGAAAAGCCAAAAGATCCGCTTTCTTTTAAAGGGATCAAAATCTCTCTCGCCTCCCCTGAGATGATTCGCTCATGGTCTCATGGTGAAGTGAAAAAGCCGGAGACGATTAACTATCGTACCTTCAAACCGGAAAGAGATGGGCTTTTTTGTGCGAAGATTTTTGGTCCAGTGAAAGACTACGAATGTAATTGTGGAAAATATAAAAGGATGAAGCACCGCGGGATTATCTGCGAAAAGTGTGGTGTTGAAGTCATCCAATCCAAAGTGCGTCGCGAACGGATGGGGCATATCAATCTTGCCACACCGGTGGCCCACATCTGGTTTTTAAAGAGTCTTCCTTCTCGAATCGGAACAATTCTCGACATGACCTTAAAAGATCTTGAGAAAGTGCTTTATTGTGAAGCGTATGTCGTCCTAGATCCAGGTAGCACCTCACTCACGGAAGGGGAGATTCTTTCCGAAGAAAAACATCAAAAGGCGAAAGAGGAATTCCTCAACGGTTTTACCGCCAAGATGGGGGGAGAAGCGATCCTAGAGATTTTGAGAAAAATGGATCCTGAAGATTTGGCGAAAAAACTTCGTAAGGAGCTGACGAAGACCAAGTCAGAAGCAACTAAGAAAAAATTAGCGAAGAGACTCAAAGTGGTTGAGTCATTCCGTGATTCTGGAAATCGCCCTGAATGGATGATGATGGAAGTAATCCCTGTCATTCCTCCTGATCTACGACCATTGGTACCTCTCGAAGGGGGACGGTTCGCGACGAGTGATCTGAATGATTTGTATCGCCGGGTGATTAATCGAAATAATCGTTTAAAAAGATTAATGGAACTCAACGCGCCGGATATCATCATCCGAAACGAAAAACGGATGTTGCAAGAGTCGGTGGATGCTCTGTTCGACAACGGGCGTAGAGGAAAAGTTTTTACCGGGCCTAACCGTCGTCCGCTCCGCTCTCTCTCGGACATGCTGAAAGGAAAGCAGGGGAGATTCCGTCAAAACTTACTCGGTAAGCGGGTCGATTACTCCGGTCGTTCTGTCATTGTCGTCGGTCCCAATCTCAAGCTGCATCAATGCGGTCTTCCTAAGATCATGGCCCTCGAGCTGTTCCGACCATTTATCTATCACAAGCTTGAGATGAGAGGTTATGTCTCTACGATTAAGAGCGCCAAAAAGATGGTGGAGAAACAGGTCCCCGAAGTTTGGGATGTTCTCGATGAGGTTATTCAAGAGCATCCAGTAATGCTTAATCGAGCTCCGACGTTGCACCGACTAGGTATCCAGGCGTTTGAACCGGTTCTCGTCGAAGGAAAAGCAATCCAACTACATCCTCTGGTTTGTGCCGCATTTAATGCTGATTTTGACGGCGACCAGATGGCGGTCCATATCCCACTCTCCATCGAAGCTCAGCTTGAAGCTCGAGTTCTTATGATGTCGACCAATAATATTTTGTCACCGGCCAACGGAAAACCGATCATCGTGCCGACTCAAGATATGGTCTTAGGTATTTATTACATGACTCGAGAAAGACCTCATACCAAAGGGGAAGGGAAGATTTTGGCTAGCCCCGCGGAAGTCATTGTAGCCTACGAAAGTAGGGCGCTCAGTCTGAATGCGAAGATTAAGGTGCGGATTAATTCTGAATTAGTTGAAACCACAGCAGGGCGTGTTTTTCTCTACGGTATTGTCCCTCACTCCATCCCGTTTAGTGTCATCAATAAAACAATGGATAAAAAGGCGATCGCCGAATTGGTCGACCGTTGCTATCGAGTTGCTGGAAATAAAGAGACTGTTTTATTGGCTGATCGACTCAAAGATCTCGGTTTCAAATTTTCGACGCAAGCCGGAATCTCAATCTGCCTTGATGATATGAAAATTCCTGACACCAAAGAAAAGACACTTGATAAGGCATATTCGGAAGTCAAAGATGTTGAAGATCAATACGTCGATGGGTTGATCACCGATGGTGAACGCTACAATAAGATCGTCGATATTTGGGCTCAAGCGACCGAAGCGATTGCCAATGACATGCTTAAGCAGATGAGTTCTGAAGTTATAGCTAGTGAAGATGAGAAGGGGAAAACTATTCCTAGCTTCAATTCAATCTACATTATGGCCGACTCGGGTGCGAGAGGTTCTGCGATGCAGATGCGCCAGCTCGCAGGGATGCGAGGTTTGATGGCCAAACCTTCCGGCGAAATTATCGAGACACCGATTACTGCTAATTTCCGCGAAGGATTAACCGTTCTGCAATACTTTATCTCCACCCATGGTGCTCGTAAGGGATTGGCTGACACCGCTCTTAAGACAGCCAACTCTGGTTATCTCACCCGACGGCTCGTGGACGTCGCTCAAGATGTTGTTATCACTGAACCGGATTGTGGAACGATCGACGGTATCTGGCTCTCTTCCCTCGTTGAAGGGGGAGAGGTTATTGAACCGTTAGGAGATCGAATCTTAGGAAGAGTTGTTCTTGAAGACGTCAAAGATCCCTACACCAATGAAATTTTGGTGAAGGCCGGAACTGAAGTTGATGAAAAGCGTGTCGACATCATCGAAGATTCTGGTCTTGAAAAAGTTAAGATCCGTTCCGTGTTGACTTGTCAATCCGCTCGTGGGGTCTGTTCTTTTTGCTATGGTCGAGACCTGTCCCGCGGAAAATTGGTTAATCTTGGTGAAGCAGTCGGAGTCATCGCTGCCCAAGCTATCGGAGAACCTGGAACTCAGCTGACGATGCGTACCTTCCACATTGGTGGAGCTGCCTCTCGTCGCGCTGAACAATCAACCCTCGAAAATCGCAATGAAGGAATTGCCAAATTTATCGACGTCAAAACAGTTCTCAATCGTGAAGGTTCTTTAACCGTCATGAACCGCCATGGAGAAATGGCGATTGTGGATGATACTGGTCGTGAGCGTGAAAAATATACACTGACTTATGGTGCTAAGTTGCTCGTAAAAGAGGGGGATCGTGTTGTCCCCAAAACGCTGCTTTCCGAATGGGATCCTTATAGTATTCCTATCTTAACGGAAGTGGATGGTATCGTAAAATTTGGAGATATTCTCGACAGTTTGACGATGCAAGAGCAAGTCGATGAAGTAACCGGTCTTTCTCGCAAGGTCATTACCGAATCGAAACAGACTGAGCTTCGACCTCGTGTTTCCATTAAAGATGAAAAAGGACAAACATTAAAACTTCCGATGTCGAACAACGAGGCGAGATATTTCCTTCCGATCGGCGCTAATATCATTCTTGGTGAAGGGCAGTCGGTCATTGCAGGAGATGTCATTGCTAAGATTCCTCGAGAAACTACTAAGACGAAAGATATCACCGGAGGTCTTCCTCGAGTTGCTGAACTGTTTGAAGCCCGCAAGCCTAAAGAGTTTGCGATTATCTCTGAAGTGGATGGCGTCGTTGGATTTGGTAAAGACACTAAAGGAAAGAGAAAGGTTCTTATCACTCCTGAAGTGGGAGAGCCCAAAGAATATTTGGTGTCGAAAGGAAAACATCTTTCCGTTCGTGAAGGTGATTTTGTCAAAGCAGGAGAGTCGTTGATGGATGGTTCTTCCAATCCTCATGATATTCTCAAGGTCCTCGGAGAAAAAGCATTAGCCAAATATCTTGTTGATGAAATTCAAGAAGTGTATCGATTGCAAGGGGTCAAAATCAACGACAAGCATATTGAGACCATCGTTCGGCAAATGCTACGAAAAGTGAGAGTGAAAGATTCCGGAGATACTACCTTCCTTATTGATGATACGGTGGAGAAGGAAGAGTTTGAAAAAACGAATGCTGAGATTCGTTCTAAGAAAGGAAAACCGGCGGTTGGAGAAGCGATGTTATTAGGTATTACCAAGGCATCGTTGACCACCGAATCTTTCATCTCAGCCGCCTCTTTCCAAGAAACCACTCGAGTATTAACCGAAGCCGCAGTCTCTGGAAAAGTCGACTCTTTAAAGGGCTTGAAAGAAAATGTGATTATGGGCCGATTGATCCCTGCAGGAACCGGTCTCAAAAAATATCGTGACATCAAAATGTTAGTAGAAGATGCCAGTGAAGAGGAGATACCGGTCCAAAGTCCACTTACTGCATAAAAAATCCTCTCGCTCTTTCGTTTTGCTGTGAAAATAAGGCTAATTGCCTTGACAGGATTGAAAGGCGCGTGATACACAACGCGCCTATTTTTTTATGCTTTAAAAATTGTTTTCTAAATTATTGATTTTATTATATATTTTATGCCAACAATTAACCAATTAATTCGATCCGGTCGAACTCAAGCCTACTACAAATAAAAGGCTCCTGCGTTGCAGCAGTGCCCTCAACGAAGAGGGGTT
>JBGTGJ010000100.1:0-6671 GCA_041746775.1 bacterium | reverse complement strand
TAGGCGACGAAGTTTTGTTTGGAGGTAAATGGTGTTTTACAGACCCCTCTTTCTTTGATCGCAAAAAGACAGGTGAAGACCGACAGAGCCTCTTCTCTTCCAATGCTTTGAACTAATTCATAAACCGAAGCGAGTGGTATCTCGGTTTCCTTTAAACCGTTGCTATCAAGAAAGGGCTGAGAGTTTTGTCCAGCCTCTTTTAAAGAGATCCAATTTTCGATTAATTTTTTGGCTTGTTCCTTGGAGAGTTTTTCCGAGACAGGGACTTCGAGTTTTTTAAGCCCCATTTTCATTTGATTAAGGGCAATGAGATCCTGAACTTCTTGGTCATTGACGATGACCAATTTTGAAATGAGATTGTCTAATTTTTTTCCTGCCAAATCTTGTCGCAGATCATACTCGAAATCGACACCATTTTGACGTGCATATAAAGGTTTGAATTTTTGCAGGTATAAATTTTCATCAAAGATCCCATCTTTCTGAAAAGAGGGAGTTGTTCGAATCACGGAAGCAAGCTGATCATCTGAAACTCGAATTCCCAGCTTGTTGGCTGCTTGGCTAAGTAGGGTGTTTTTAATGAGCCCCTGCATGACTTGAGACTCGATCATGTTGTTGAGTTGGTCTTGCATCCCTTGAATATTGAGCTGCTGTAAGAATGCCGATTGCTGTTGGACTTGATTAAAGAACTTGGCTGCAGGAATCGATTGACGGTTGACCTCGGCCACAACCCCCGGTTCTCCTCCCGAACCTCCAAACTGATTAAATCCAAAGTAGAGAATAAAAACCAGGGCGATAATCCCCAAAATGGTTTTTGAGAAAACGGTCGACATGCGGCGCATCTGTTCGAGCATAATGAATTTCCTCCGTGTGCCCCCTTAATGGACAAAGTGGTCCTAAAGAAAGTAATTTTTTCAAAAAGATCGACAAATGGTTGTCATGTCGCAGTTATTTTATCCGTTATTTTAAGGTGCGCTCAAACAGCTTAAGAAACTTCCAGGAAGAGTAAGACTGAGACATGACAAATGTTTCATATAAAAATTTGACTTTCGCTTTCTCGAAGTGTTAGCCCCAAACTCGTTTTTCGAGCAATTGAGCGCACTCCTGACAAACTAAGTTTTCCATTCAACCCAAATTCTAACCTACGGAAATATAACATGATTTTAGATCCCATTTTAGGCCTATTTTCCAACGACCTGGCCATTGACCTCGGGACGGCCAACACCTTGGTATATGTGAAGGGGAAAGGGATCGTCTGTGCCGAGCCTTCCGTGGTGGCGGTTCACAAAGATGCGCGCGGGATGAGAAAAGTTTTGGCGGTCGGGCGTGAGGCGAAGGAGATGCTGGGTCGAACGCCGGGGAATATCGAGGCCATTCGTCCAATGAAAGATGGGGTCATCGCTGATTTTGAGATTACCGAGGCGATGTTGCGCTATTTCATCCGCAAAGTTCACAACCGTCGTACTTTAGTTCGCCCTCGTATCATCATCTGTGTTCCCTTTGGCATTACCGAGGTGGAACGTCGTGCGGTCCGCGAATCGGCCGAGTGTGCCGGCGCTCGTGAAGTTTATCTGATCGACGAACCGATGGCGGCGGCGATTGGAGCAGGGTTGCCGATCACCGAGCCTTCTGGAAATCTGATCGTCGATATTGGTGGGGGGACGACCGAAGTGGCGGTGATTAGTCTTTCCGGCATTGTCTTTTCCAAATCGATTCGAGTCGCGGGTGACAAGATGGATGAGGCGATCATTCAGTATCTCAAACGAAAATATAATCTTTTGATTGGAGAGAGAACCGCCGAGCATATCAAGATCCAAATCGGCAGCGCCTATCCTAATGGCGAAGTTAAAACGATGGAGATTAAGGGGAGAGATTTGGTGGCGGGGGTGCCGAGGGTCATGGAGATTCATTCCGAGGAGATGCGTGAAGCGATTGCCGAACCGCTTCAAGCGATTGTGGAGGCGGTCAAGATTGCACTCGAACGAACCCCACCAGAGTTGGCGGCAGATATTATTGATAAAGGGATCGTGATGGCAGGCGGAGGTTCATTACTCACCCGAATCGATGTGTTGTTGCGCGAAGAGACCGGTTTGCCGGTGACCATTGCGGATGATCCTCTGTCGGCGGTGGTTTACGGAACGGGTCGAGCTTTGGACCAACTTGATACATTTAAAGGGATAACTGTTAATTCGTTTTAAAGAATGATCATCCATGATTTCCATCTTCCGGCGAACGAGATTTTATTTTTTTCTTCTCCTATTTCTGGGGGCGGCGCTTTTTACATATAGTTTGTTGATTTCCCCTTCTCGCTCTCTCAACTCTTCTCAAGAAATTATTTTTAAAGTCACTTCCCCTTTCACCGGTTTTTTTCAGAAAACCTGGGATCTTATCCATTCCACATTTTCCAATTATCTTTTCTTACATCACACCAAACTTGAAAATCTTGAGCTGAAAAAAGAGTTAGTGCAACTCAAGGCCCAATTTTCAAATGCTCAAGAACAAAATCGGCAGTGGGGGCTTCATTTTCAAAATTTTCAAAAAAGTGATCTTTCTTTCGAACAAGCGATGGTAGCTCAGGTCATTTCTTATGACCCACTTGCTTCCCCTCGAAGTATTTTGATTAACATTGGTAAAAATGTAGGGGTTCAAGAAGATGCTGCGGTGCTTTTTCAAGGGGGAGTGGTCGGAAGGGTGATCAAAGTGGGAAAAGATTTTTCACAAGTGTTACTCATCACTGATCCGAATAGTTTTGTCGATGTGATCGATACCCAGAGTCGGGCTCGTGGGATGTTGGTGGGGATGAAGAAGCATTTGGCTCTTTCGCGGGAGCATTGGCTGACTCAAGCCGAATATTTGTGGATGCAGCAAGAGGTACGTCCGGGAGATCTGCTGGTGACCTCCGGGCTCGACCAGGTTTTTCCTAAAGGACTTCCTGTAGGAGTGATTAAAAAGATTGAGCGTGCGTCCGACGGACTTTTTTATCGTGCGGAAGTGGAGCCGTATGCAGAGATGACAAAACTAGAAGAAGTATTGGTGTTACGGAAATGAAATTATTTCTTAAATATTTTTTTCTAGGTTGTTTAGGGTTGATCCTTTCCCTTTCTTTTCCTCAGCTTCGAGTCAGTTGGTTAACCATCCTGTTGGCTTGGGGTTATGCGAGGCATGGAAATCGTCTAGCGATCCCTTTGGCGATTTTTTTGCCGCTTCTTTATAGTATTTTTTCCCTTTTTAATTTTTGGTCTCTGTTCATCCCCTTACTTCTGAGTCTGTTGTTTCTGGAGGGGGTGAAGAAACATTTTTCCCTGCCTCATCGATTAAGATTGGGAATGTCCCTCTTGCTTTTTTGGAGTTGCCAGTGGTGGTCGAGTTTTCCCATCCATGAAGAACTGATGTGGGGAGGGATAACCATCGTGGCAGGATTTTTGGTTCCACCGTTATTGAAACGAATTTCTTATATTTCGGTCTCTCCATGGAAAAGCGATGGGACGTTGATTCGGGATTCTGCCTGGGGTTTAGATGCTAAGCGAAGGGGATCGGCACGCAATCCGTTTGGTTTTGAGAAAGGTTTTTAATGGAACGGCAACGTGCACGATTATTGGTTTTTTCATTTTTGATTCTTACCTTTTTTGGGTTGGTCTTTTTTCGCCTCATCGATCTTCAACTTTTTAAAGGAAAAAAATATTTTCAATTTAGTCGGCTAAATACTTTGCGGGAGATTCCGATCCCGGCAATGCGAGGAAGAATTCTTGATCGTCATGGTAAGGTACTCGCCGACATTCGTCCTTCGTTTGTTTTGTTGATTCACCTTACTCAGGTCAAAGAGATTTCCACGACACTGAAGACCTTGACCTATTTGACCGGTTTTAATTCTGAAGAGCTGCAGGAGAAGATTCGCAAAGGGAAAAATCTTCCATCCCTCGCTCCTATTCCGATCGAAAAAAATATCCCATGGGACCGTGTTGCCCAGATCCGTTCGAGAATAAGCCGCATCTTGGTTGGGGCTGAACCGCAGCTCGCGATGGAAGGGATCGATCTTTCGCTGCAATACGAGCGGACCTATCCGTTGGGAGATCGAGTCGGCGCTTTGCTTGGTTATGTTCGAGAAGTGAGTGAGCAAGGTTTGAAGGAGTGGGAAAAGAAAGAGCCGGGGCGAGTGCGGGCGGGGGACAAAGTAGGGGTGGGTGGAGTGGAAAAGAAGTTTGATCTTTTACTTCGTGGATTGGACGGGGCTCGCCAGCTGTATGTCAATGCGTTGGGAAATGAAGTCGACCTCGATGCTTTAGGTTTGGGGGGACTTGATAAGACGATCCCTCCACAACGTGGAGAAGATCTTCACTTAACGGTCGATGCCGATCTTGTGAATGCTGCTTATGAAGGATTGGCCGATCATGTGGGGACCGTTGTGGCGATCGATCCTCGCAATGGAGAGATCCTTGCTTGGGTAAGTAAACCTTCGTTTGATTCTTCTCAATTAAGTGGCACGATTCCTCCTGCTATTTGGAAGGAGTTACAAAATAATCCCGACAAACCACTGCTCAATCGTCCGATCCAGGCCGCTTATCCCCCTGGTTCCACTTTTAAGATTGTGACGGCGATCGCGGCTCTCGTGGAACGGAAGACTGATTTTCACGAGCGGATTCATTGTCCGGGATATTTTTTATTCGGAAAAAGAAAATGGGGATGCTGGAATAAAAAAGGGCATGGGTCGGTAAATCTAGAAGAGGCCTTAATTTATTCTTGCGATGTCTTTTTCTATAAGGTGGGGTTACGTTTGGGTCCCGATCTTTTAGCGAAATATGCCAAGCTACTTGGGTTAGGAAGTAAGACGGAAGTTTTGGCGGACTATGAGAGAGAAGGGTTGGTTCCGACCGAAAATTGGAAAGAACAAAAGAGAAAACAGAAGTGGATGGCGAGCGATTCACTGGGTGGGGCGATTGGGCAAGGATATCATTTAGTGACCCCGTTGCAAAATGCATTGATGGTGGCGCAGTTTGCGAATGGTGGAAAAAAAATCATCCCACATCTTGTTTCGAATATCGAACATCGAACATCGAACATCGGAAATTCCATTCCGAATTCGGACCTCTGGGGTCTTTCCAAAGATCAATACGAAACTCTCCGCCAAGCATTAATCGAAGTGGTTAATCGTCCTGGAGCAACGGGAGGGAGGTCGAAGCTTCCTAATATCCTGGTTGCTGGAAAGACGGGGACGGCGCAAGTGATTGGTCATGAATCGAAGGGGAAAGTGGCGAAAGATGTCAAAACAGAAGATCACGCCTGGTTTGTCGCTTTTGCTCCCGCTGAAAAACCAGAGATTGCGCTTGCGGTGATGGTGGAACATGGAGGAGGGGGCGGCGCCGTGGCGGCGCCAGTGGCGAAGCGGGTGTTGGAGGAATATTTTAAGGATCGGACTAGTGACCAGAGACCAGTGACAAGTGACCTGGGAGCGAGAATCAAAAACAGTAGAAGGTCACTGGTCGCTGGTCCCTTGTCCGTGGTCCATCCCTTATGAGTTCAACCCCTCGCAAACTTTTCTATCTCTTCCCGTGGGGGATCCTCATCCTATTGCTGCTTTTGATGACTTTAGGATTGGTCAACCTCTACAGCGCTACTAGTAGTGTGCGTGGAGAATGGTCGGAGCTGTTTCGTTCACAATTGCTTTGGAATGCGATTGGGCTGGGGGTGTTAGGTTTAATGCTAACCCATCATTATCGCATTTTAAACCAAGTGGCGGTCCCTTTTTATCTTTTAACATTAGTTTTGTTGGTGCTCGTCATCGTGATCGGAAAAAAATCGGGCGGGCAGCAAAATTGGTTAAGTCTGGGGCCGATCACACTTCAACCGAGTGAATTAGCAAAAGTCTCCTTGCTGCTCATGCTGTCTCGTCATTTTTCAAAAAGGTCTTTGGAAGGGAATCATCGATTGACCGAAATTCTCAAGCCACTCGGAATTATTCTGCTGCCGATGAGTTTGATCTTGATCGAGAAAGATTTGGGCTCTGCACTCTTTTTTGTTCTCATTGGTGGAACCTATCTATTTGTTGCTGGGGTCAAGCTTCGCTATTTCATGATCGCCTTCCTATTGGCGGTGACGCTGAGCGGAGTCGGTTATCGCTATTTTTTAGGGGATTATCAGCGTGGGAGAATTCAAACCTTTCTCAACCCAGAGAGTGATCCGCGCGGGAAGGGGTATCATCTATTGCAGTCGAAGGTGGCGGTTGGTTCCGGAAAAGTTTTTGGGAAAGGATTTTTGCAGGGGGATTTAAACAAATTTCGTTTTTTGCCAGAACGCCATACCGATTTTGTTTATCCTGTTTTGGCAGAAGAATGGGGGTTTGTTGGAAGCGCGGTGGTTCTGCTGTTATTCCTCTCTCTTTTGCTGGTGTTGTTACAATCTTCAGCGAAGTTACAAGATCCCTTTGGAGGTTTTTTAGTCCTAGGGGGGGCGGCGCTAATTTTTTGGCAGGGGGCGATTAATTTAGGGGGGGTATTGGGATTGATGCCGTTAGCAGGGGTGACGTTGCCGTTTTTTAGTTACGGTGGTTCGGCGACCATAGCGACCATGTTGGCGATGGGGGTGGCGTGTAATGCGGTGATGCGACGGTATATGTTTTAAATCGGGGCGGGGACGGGGGGGTGAAATTATTTTTGCTGGCAAAAATAATTTCACCCGCC
>JBGTGJ010000099.1:0-13608 GCA_041746775.1 bacterium | reverse complement strand
TCCTCACTTAAAACGGAAAGACAATATGGGAGCAAAATCTTCGCAATATTTTGCGCGATCTCTTTCCTCGCCACTAAGTATCCGATGCGTACCCCTCCTAAACCAAAACCTTTACTGAAAGTGCGAACGATCACGAGATTGGGAAATTTTCGCAGTGAGGGTAACAGAGTGATCTGAGAAAACTGAAAATACGCTTCATCTACCACTACCAGACACTTCGCCCGTTTCACGATCTCCAGCAAAAATTCTTCAGGAAACAAATTCCCGGTCGGAGCATTGGGGTTGGCAATAAAGATAATATTGGGGTTTTGTTTTTTGACGGTGGAAATGAATTTTTCCAACGGCAATGAAAAGTCCTCCTCATCCAACGGCACTTTAATAATTTTATCCCCCATCAACTCCCCTTCGATCTCGTAAACAGAAAAAGTGGGATCCGGGATCATTACCTTTCCACCTTTAATGGAGGAAGCAAGAATGAGTGCTTGAATCATCACATTGGAGCCGTTGGAGAACTCTACTTGATCAGAGGAAACTCCGAGTAGATCCGCCATCCGTTTTTTCAGTTTCATCGGTTGCGGCAGAGGATAGCGATTGAAAGGGATATTCTTGAGTCGTTGAAATAGCTCCTCTTTAAGTTGCTCGGGAAGATCGTAGGGGAGTTCGTTTTGGTTGAGTTTGATCAGGTCGGGATAGGATTTTAGGGTATAAGCTTTCTCTTTAATGACGGTGGGACGAATCAATTTTCCTAAATTTTTCATGCTTGCGGATATGCTTCATCTTTAACAGGCCATACAAGGAATTTCTTAGTACGTAATGGTGTCATCCCAGCAGTTTTAAGCTGGGATCCATTTTATGTGATAAATTCTCCTTATTCTTTGAAGGGGATTTTATTGATAGAAAATGGATTCCAGCTAAAAGCATGCTGGAATGACATCGTGGAGAAATGGATCCCAGCTATCCACTGCTGGGATGACAACTTAGGGAATAACGCACCGCCCCATCCCCCTCCACCCACCTTCAGACTTGTCTTTAGTCCCCCAAAAACCGATAATTATTGTATCAATGCAACTTTAGCACCCCCTCTTCTCGATAATATGGTCAAGTGTGGCAAGTGGTCTAAACTCAGGGCAGACCACTCATTAATTACAAGGAGTTAGAAAGATGACTACTTCGAATACCTCAGGGGTTTCCCAACAAAGGGTCAATCAATATAAAGCGAGTGAGCTCTACCCTTCCTCTCAAGAGCAAGCTTTAGGAAGTGGTCAGGTCGATCCTGAGCTACAACAGGCCAACATCGATTGGATTAGGCAAAATCAAACAGATATTAATGCGGTGCTCAATGGGACTTCTAGCCTTTCGCAAGCCGATCAAGAATTATTGATGGAATATTATGATTACGCCAAGCAGGTCGCATCAGGGGAAATTCCTAGCGATTCCTCGGGAGCGGGAGATGTGGGAGCCAATGTTCCTCAGTCAGGCCCTGTGGTCGATCCCTTTGGCGGTCATGTCGATCAAAATGGAAATATTGTCTACGACAGCCCTACTGATGGAGAAGATATCCGCGTTGCCTTCACCGAAGAGGGGAATTACAAAGTTTTTCCTGGTACCGGTGATGTCATTATTGATGCCCCTGGAAATGGCATGACCGTGGATAGCGCGGTCGTTACTCAAGATCCTAATGGAAAAGATGTATTAAAAGTTGTTCTTAAAAATGAAGCGACCGGGGAAGAAGCGGTTTATCTCATCTACAATTTCAAAGATACTCACGTAAAAATTAATTTAGCCTCGGGGCAAGAAGTCAACATGGCCGAGATCGCCCCTGAATTGGCGAGCGTCAATTCAAATGATGGGGAATTGTTGCTTCAGGTTGGAGAATATCAAACGGCTGCTGCGGCCCCAGAAACAGATGAGAGTGGCATCATGCACACTGTCGAAGATGGGAAAGATGTCTTTGAAGCTCCTCCGGGACAAATTGTAGAACTAAGCCCTACCGGAAATGGCAAAGCGGGCCAAGTGGATGAAACGGAGGTATTCGGTCCTGCCAGCATCAGTGTGATGCCCTCGGACGAAGTTACTATCTTGCCGAGTAGTTTTGACGAAGATCAAAAGGCAGATGAATACATTATTGTAGTAACCCACCGTGACGGCAGCCAAGATCGCATCGTGGTTCATGGTGAACTCAATATCAACGGGAAGGAAAGTCAAATTACTTTAAGCGCTCTTTTTGGCAGTGTCCCGCTCGACTCTTCCCAAGGAGAAGAATTTTTTAATAATATGCTGAAAGGGAGTTTATTCATCAATAATCCCTCTTCGTTAACCTCGACAGAAGAGGTTGGGGAAGGTGAAGAAGGAGAAGCTAGTGGTGCAGTTGCCGGTCAGGTTGTCGGGGCCAATGACATCACCGCTCCCAATGACGTCAGCGAAGATAGTGCCACAGCCATTTACAGCCAACCCGACGATGTCACTTTAACAGCTACTTACGGAACTGGCGTCAAAACCTATGACATCACTTTATTGCCTGGAAAGACCGCCAATATCCATACTACGAATCTCCGTGATGAAGTCGACATTACCAATAATGGTGATGGTACTTATACCTATGAAGTCTATAAAGTAGCTTCTGATGGTAATCGAACCAACAATCCCGAAGATAAAGTCACCTTTATTGTCAGAGGCGGAGAAACGAGCCTCAATGCCAATCCCGATAATGTTAATTACCGTTCATCTCCTACCGCCGGATTTGTAGATTACACCGCAGGTATTGATAAAAATATCTCGGTCTCGGGAGAAAAATCATATGATGAAGGGATCACCAGCCTTGCAGAATTTTTGGATATGACCCCCGAAGAGTTTATGGATAAAGCAGAAGAAGCGGGATTAACCGAGGATGATTTTACAGAAGCCCCTCCTCCAAGCCGAAAAGTCCTTAATTTCCTCATGGAAATTGACCCCACCCTCAAAGAAGCTACAGAAAAGCTAAATGGCCGTAGTACTGCAGGCGAAGATAGTATCACTGATAAAAAAACTCTTCGTAGCAGATTGGTCCAATTATTAACTCATCTTTATCCTGAAGAAGAGATCGATGTTGTGAGTGTAACCGGTGATCGTAACCAACGAATGAGCAAATCCGATCAGATTAAAATTGGCGATGATGTGTATGATATCTACAATGATCTCGAAGATAGGTTAGAAATCAGAGAAGATTCGGATGCGAATTAGTAAGGAATAAAAAATGGCAAACGTTAACAACTACCCACCATCCATCCCACCCAGCACATCTACCCAAGAGACTGAGCCAACACCTCAACAGATCCTTGAGGAAACTCTTGGGATAGATATGCCCGAGGGCTCCTTAGACATGAATGAGCCGGCGGATACTTCTCTTCAGCCGCAAGATAGTTCTTTTGGAGATACCGAAAGCGCATTGACCCAAGACAAGATTCGCGAACTTTATAAAGGAGTTCAAAAGAAAGTCCAATCAGGTGAAGCCGAGGCTGATGACCTTGATAAATTAATGAGGGCTTTAAGTGCTTTTAATCAAGGTAACGAAGCAAGAGCCCAAGAATTGGTAAATGAGGCAACGGGAGGTGAGGTAGGAGCAGCTGGTGAATCTTCAGACGTAGCTCAGGCTTTTGCAGAAGCGGGGCTTGATTATGATGCTGAAGCAAGTGGTGAAGGGGCTGAAGAAGGAGTAGCCCATACCGAGCCCAGTTCGATTGAATCGGATGGCACTAAAGTTTTTATCTCAAGTGATCCCGAGTTTCCCATTACATTGAACGGTAGTGGCGATGACAGTAAAAGCCGAGTAGAAACTGAAGGGCCGTTTATCTTCACACCAAAAAGTCCTGAGGATGAAGTGAAAGTATCAAAGAGCGGCAACACCTATATCATCCGCTCCAAAAACGAGGGAAAAACTGAAACCATCAGGGTCAAAGCTAGTTCAATAGAAATCGCGACTGAAGAAATCAAAGGGAATTTTAATAACGAGGATGCAGTAGTCACAGTTAATGGCGAAACTTATGTATCCAAACAACAATTAGATAAGATTACCAAACCGCTCGATGAAGCAGCAGATGAACTCAAATCATTTTCTACCGATGAGGCATTTTTGAAAGCAGTGAATTACCAAAGCACCACAGGGGTTGCATCAGGACTCTTGACTTCAATCACATTGGCCGAACGAAAACAAATGGTCGCCAGTGTAAAAGAAGTTGTTCGAAAACTTGCCGAATTTAATAAAGAGTCTGACCCTGAAAAAAAGGACAACATCAAAAATGACATGATAGATATCGTGGATAGTTGGTCTACACAAGGGGTCCCCACCGGTGATTTTAATATTGCAGGAGAACGCGGAGGTGGGCTCTTATTACTGACCCTCCACAGTGTGTTTGAAAAGATATATCCAAATGATAATGGTTTAAGAAAAGCTTTTCAAAATGGAAACATCCCTTCCGAGATAGGAAGCAAGCTTGCAGATATTTTCGAAACGACCATTAAAGATGATGAACCAAACCTTAATAAACAATGGCCCGCCATCCTGGGTGTTCAAGTCCATTACCCTGAAGGGGAAACACTAAATTGGACTTATGCAACTGCTGCCAGTACCTTAAGAAGGTATGCCGGTGGTGCTGACATTTCTGAAGAATAAGCAGCGCATTAATACTCCACCTCCACCAAAAACAACCCCCACGCCGGCGCCGTCTTTCCTGCCTGGGTACGATCTTTTGATTCAAAGATCCTTCGAAATTCATCCACCGAAGTCTTCCCCTGCCCTACTTCCACCAAAGTTCCGACAATGTTACGAACCATATGCTTGAGAAAGCCTCGTCCCTGAAGAGTGATGGTGATGAGAGAGGAATTGAGAAAAGGAAGATTAATGGAAGAGGAACTATTTATAAAAATGGATCCTGGATTTCTCCAGGATGACAATTTTGCCGACTGAATCTCACGAATGGAAGTTTTTGCCGTTGAATCAGCCGCTTTGAATGCATTGAAGTCGTGTCTTCCCACTAACATCTTCAAACACTCCTCCATCTTTTTCAAATCCAGCTCTCCATAGAGTCTCCAACTATATGACGATAGCAGTGGAATCTTTTGATCACTGTGCAGGATGAAGTACGAGTAAGTTTTGGAGGTGGCATTCTTTTGTGCGTGGAACTCAGCATCTACCTCTTCGATTTTTAATATGGAAATGTGCCAAGGCAATTTGGCATTCAAAGCTCGCTGGATCGTTTCGATATCCATCGAATGAGTCGTTTTGAAATTTGCCACCTGCGCTAAGGCGTGGACTCCAGAATCGGTGCGACCGGAACCGGTCACGATAATTTTTTCGTGGAGAAGTTCAGAGAGAATCTCTTGCAAAACTCCCTGGATCGATGGGCCTTGTGGTTGAACCTGCCAGCCGACGTAGTTAGTGCCGATGTATTGGATGGTGATTTTGATGTTGCGCATTTAAAATGCAAACAGCAGTCCGGCCGAAAAAGTAAATCCGTTAAATGCCAACCCCGCCCCTCCAAAATTATCGATCTGGTTCCACTTTCCTTCTAAAGTAAGAAAGACATCGTTAATCCCCTCGGCTTCCAAAGCATCAGCTGTTTGATCGAAAAATTCTAATAAGATCTGAACCCCTGCCATCGCGTGATAGCCAAACTTCACCCCCTCGGTCACATCCCCCTGCACATTTTCACGAAAATACATGTAATCGAAACCAGCCCCGCCATACGGAACGAAAAGCTGATTCTCAACAAAGTCGGCGCGATAGACAAAACTGTTACTGATTGGAACGACAGTAAAATTAAAATCCTCTCCTGAAGGAAGCCCATTATTGATCCCTATTGCCGTCCCCCCTTCCGACATCAATCCAACTCCGAGATTCACCTCATATTTATCTTTGAAGATTCTACCAAATGTCAGCTGATACATTCCGTTGCAGCATTTACCAAGAAACTGATCGAGCACATCATCGGTCGGCAGAAAAAATCCCCCTTGGAATTGCGCAGTCCAATGTTGGTCGGTCGCTTCAACGGCATGGAGATTGGAAGAAAATGAGAGAGAAAGAAAAAAAAGTAGAAATAAAGAAAACCGAAAACGTTTTGAAGCAGAAAATAACAACGGTAATAATAAAATTAAGGCTAAGTAACTTTTGGAAATTTTCTTCTCTCCATGACTTAAATTACACCCATTCTCCCCACTCGCTCCGGTAATCCCCACCGTTTCATCGGGAATGATCGGATCGGCCGCCACGACTCGATTTGCAGAAGTGTTTCCGGTTTCGTCTTCTGCCTCGATGGCAACACAAAAGGCTGTTCCATTGGTTAATTCATCGATGGTGATTTTGACATTGTCTCCACCGTCTGGCTGAGCAACCGTCAAAGTTGGAGCAGCTACCGCTTCAAAATCTAATCCCCCCGGACAAGTAGGATTTGCTTGATCAATCGCTTGTAAGACAAAGACATTATATTGAGCGATATCATCCTCGGTAAGGCGCTGAATTGAGACAAACCCTCGCTCATTTCCAAAATTAGTTTCTAAAATGGTCACATCGGGCGGAGGGCGATCGACGGAGACGGTAAAGGAATCACGCCCAGTATTTCCATTGTTATCGTCGGCAAAGATAAAAATTTGATTATCCCCTTCGATGAAGGTTCCATCGGGAAAAGCATTAATATCAATCGTGGGGGTCCCAATATCTGTATTCGCCTGATCCGCTGCTGAAAAGGTGGTGGTCATCAACAAAGTCCCCGATTCTTGAATATCTCCATTGGCACGAATCCGGTATTCACACCCCTCACAAACAAAATCGCTTTGAAAGGTGAGTGTAAAAGTCGGAGCCCCTTCGTTGACCGTCGCAGGATTGGCGGCAGAGATGGTGAGGAATGGATTTTCACTGATGACGGAAATGGAGTTATCGCTGTTGGTGGTGTAAACATATCCATCTTCTTGAGAACTTGCGGAGATATGATTGGCATCTCTCGACAAGGGAATCGAATCGATCGCATTGGTCGATGGATCGATATCTTCAAAACCGAATGGATTTTCCGCCCTAAAAACCGTCACCCCATCATCCCCTGTGACGTATCCAAACGTGAGATTGAGTGGATTATTGACCCGAATCACCACTAAGTCTCCAAGGTTAGTATTAATATCTTCATCAACCCCGCCACTGTCTTGGTGGAAACAGATTGGGTTAATCCCTGTTTGAGTGGGATCGGCATCAATTTCTGCCTGGGTGATATTATCGACCACGTGAATCACATTATCGGTGACATTGATGACATAGGAGAGATTACGCTGAGGATTCACGGCGACCGCCGTTAAAACATGGTTTCCTGTTGAGCTAGGGCAATTGGGATTGGTTCCACTAAGAGGTACGGTAGCGACGATATTAATATTTTCATCGAGAAAAACCACCTCCGACTCGTCTGTCGTGGCGATGATTTTATCGAGCTCTCCCCCAGTATTCCCCCCAACATCGGCTGGCAGTGCAATGAAAGCGATATCATTGACACTATTCTCTTCAAAAGCTGTCATCGTGACGATGTCTTGGTTGACGATGCTGTATTGGAAGATGGTGTCGCTGTTAGTATTGAGAAAATAAAGTTGGGAGTCTGCAATTTCAGAATCGATGATCAACGGACCAGTACCGGTGCCGGTGTCGGCAGAAACATCCACGACCAATAAATCATTGAGTGGATCGTCGCCAAGAATACGGGTGATCATCCCATCGGATTGATAAACAAACAAACTCGAGCTGTTTAATAAAAACTCATATCCATCGGTGGAAGCAGTCAGCTCCTCGGGCTGCTCGGCAGCAAGTTCCCAATCGGCGGTGTCGATGATGTTGATATTTTCATTCACATTGACCACGATAAATCGATCATCCGGGGAAACGACGATAGAAGCAGATTGGGAGGTCAAACCGAAGTCTAATGGTTTTAGGGCATCATTATTGGGGCGTTCAAGGTTGGGAAAAGCAAACCCTGTTTGGACCAATAGCATGAGAGAAAAAAACGGAACAATAAGCAGGCGGATGAATGATTTCACAGGCCCTCCTTGAATTAGGAAGGGCATCTTAAATTTCAGAGAAAAAAGCAACCTTTACTAATATGTTACAAATGACTCAAATCCGGCACAATTTCATGACTCGCCATCAGCCCTTTTTCTTCGGAGAGATCGATGGGGGTATCGGCAAATGCAAAATAAATATCACGACGGGTATGAGGATGAAGCTTAGCAATCTGCTCAAAAAGGAGCCAACGGCTGTATCTTGGAAATTCTGTAAATCTTTTTGCTGCTTCAAATTTCAATGGATTTTCTGGATCTAAAATAAATTGAATATAGGGTTCACAAAAACGGGGAACCTTCATCTTGGCTAAGGCGGTCATCACCTGAAGCAACGTATTTCTCCCCTTCGAATTCAACATTTTTTCAAGATCAGGGATATACTCTCGAAGCTCCAAGTCTCCGATGGCGTAAATCGCCGCAAGCCGAGAAAATTTATCTAGCGATTGGTAAAGCTCTTCTAAGATTTGTGAAACTCTTCTGCGAATCGATCGAAATGGATATAAGGCAATAATCGCATTGGCCTTCACGCGATGATGGGGGTTGGAGAGGTAAGGAATCAGAATGGGAATCGTTTTGGGATCGCGCAACATTCCGATCGATTCAATGGCATTTGCTACTTCACGATAATCTTTGCTATGCAATGACTCCATAAGAAATGGCACCATCTTTTTACCCATCAACTTAGTCAAAATCCTGCCAGCATTGGAACGAATTCGAAAGGTCACCCCTTCTTTGGAACGCATCAATCGAAGCATCAAAAACATACATTCATAGTTTTTATAATGACTAAGGGCATTCAACACAGAAAGCTGAAGCGATTCATTACGAACCGAAAAGAGCGAAACAATTTCCTTGTATGCCATCCTGCTTTGCATTTGTCCCAGTGAAAGGACAATCGTTCTCTTTAAGAAAACCTCTTTCGATTCCTTAAGCAGCTGAATCAAAGGGCGAGCTGCCGATTTTTTATTTTTTTCCCCCAATGCCTGAACCGCGTTGGCAACTAGTTGAAGATCTTTGCTTTGCACACAATCCAGCAAATATTTTAGATAAACCTTTTTAAAAAAATAAGGATAAAAGAGAAAGGCAAGAGAAACGATCACTATCGTAACACTAAACTCACGATATCCCCATTGAAAGGAACTGATCGCTGCGACCACAAAGAGTAAAATGATTCCAAAAGGACGCCCCAAACCATCGGTCAACGCCTTGACCTTAGCGCGACGGTCGGATGAATAAAGATTGAGCAAAGGATTGAGTAAGGTGATCGCTGAATAATCAATAAAAAAATAAACAATCCCCTCCGTGATGCTAATTTTTAAAAGGGTTGGCTCGAGGATGACCCAGCTCCAGGCAGCAGCAATCAACAGCGGCACAAAATAAATCGTTCGATCGACGCCAAATTTCATACTCAGCGGTGTGGCGATAAAAAGTTGATAAAATAAAACCACCCCACTGGAGATCGCAACAACCCGGCCAAAATAGGCCGCTAACTCATTTTCTTGTGGAAAATGTTGCAACGCGACCACATTAAAAACATAGTCGGTCCCGTAACAAATGAAGGAATAAACTGCCCAAAAAATAAAAAGCATCAAGGAAAGCCAAAATCCCTTCACCAATTTGTTGGTTGGTTTTTGTTCAGGGTGCTCAAGTGAGTTGATATCCGTTTCTTTTACTTGCTCTTCAGACATCCTAAACCGCAAAATAAAAACTGGAGCTAAAAACAGGATGACAGCAAACACCAACGCAAAATTGACTGCGCCAAAATGTTGCGCGGTTGCATGAATGGACCACCCAGCTGCCACTCCACCCAAAATATGTGCAGCCATGATCATGGGGAATCGACGTTTCGCCTGAAAGTTATTGAAGTAGTCCGAGGCCAAAACCCAAAATTGCGAACAGCTGACAAAATAAATCGCATAATAAAACGATCTCACGAGAATATATCCCCATTGCCAATCTGATTCCCCCTTCAGCCAAATCCAGGTCAGAAAAACGGTAATCCCAAACAACCCATGGGTCATCCAAAACACCCTTCGATGATGAAAATGAGCCAAAAGCAGATAAAACAAGACCATCAACAACACCGTCATCAAAGCCGAAGTTAAATAAACCCAAAACAAAAACTGCGGCCCAATTCGGCTGACCAAAACCGCGTTGGAAGAAAAAAATGCGGCATCAAAACCAAATGCCAAAAAAAAGTTAAGGAGACAAAAGATGGTCACTTTCTTAATTTCGGATTCTTGAAAGTAATGCCATTGGACTTTAATCTGAGTGGAAAGAGCCTTGAAGAATAATAACAATTGATTGACAGAGAATGAAGATACCCCAGGGCGCATGAAGCTATTGTAACGAACCAAAAACCGTTTTCCCTAATGATTTTTATTGCTTCAAAATTCTTCCCTGGATGGCAATATAGATGCGACTCCCGCCATTATCTCCTAAAAACCAAGGAAGGTCGGGGTGGCTAGAATTAGGCCCTCCGGACGGAAAGTGCCCTACCCCCACCAAGATAAGATCATAAACATTGGGATTATCCTGGCGTAAGGTCACCTCGAATCCCTTCAAATTTTGAGCCCCGGAGGAAAGATAGCAACGGAGATGCGGGCTAGCATCCGCTAAAAATCCCTGAGGACACTCTTCTCCCAATTTTTTGTCTTGAACCAAAAGATCCGAATTAGAAATTCTAGAATCGGGCACCAACACCAGCTCCCTCCCCCCCTCGACAATATTTTTGGAATTTAATTGATGGGTGGTGAAGGAGATGTCAACAGTGACATCAAGGATATAATCTGGATCAGCATTGGGATTACTCGCCGGCCACCTGCCAAAGATGTCGGCATGGTAAGGATTTTGAAAACCGAGTTTTAGCCCTGGCAAAGTAAGATGCCCAGTCTCAACGTCAAATAATCCCAACTCTTGTTGCTCGATCGGATGATAAAAATAAGAACAATCACCTGGGTCATAAGCTTTGGCAACATTAGCAGGCTCGTCGCATGAATCGGGATTATCCGTCGTCTCAAGCCTTTGCCCATTACGACCGATCGTGGAACGGGAATTAAATATCCGTAAAAATCTTTTGCGCTGTGCGACCGAGAGAGTTCGGTCCAAAACATTAAAATCACTCTCTTCGAGTTTGACCGTTTTGATGTCAGGTTGATCGGTATCCTGAAAAATGAATTTCAACGGGGCCGGAGCAAAATCAGTGCGTTCGCGATAATCTTCTGATTCTAGCGGTGCATCAATGACGGGGTGATCAATTAATGCGGTGATGAAATCGACTTGAAACTCCATCTCTCCACCCAATTGAGGAAGCCCCACAGAAGCAAACAGGTTGATCACGACACGGGTTTCAATTCCTGCAGGATTTTCTTCGGTTCGACTTCCGACTCGAATCATTCGGATGGTGACCCGATCATTCACCACATTCGCCCCATTGGGATTGAGAATTAGATCAAAGAAGAAAAGCCCTGCTTGCCCATTTTGCACAGGGCCAATTCGATTTTCGATGGGCAGTTGTGAGGAAAAGCCAGATCCGTTTTCAAACTCGACTCGAATTTCTTCCCAGGTATCCTCTCCGGTATTCTTCAAAACTAATTTCTGATGATAAGGAAGCACCTCCGTATTACTGAGCGATATCTTCACATTGCCACCGCTGCGAACTTCCCGTGAAGAAATGGCATCACCGCTAACTTTGGAGAGACTAAAGACGTCTCGCACCTGTGGAATCGTTCTTCCACTCAACTTGATCAGAAAAGGAGCGGTCCCTCCATCGACCACGAAATCAGCGGTGTCGATAAAACCGACATCACCAGAATTTGCCGCCTCATAATTATTAGGAAGATACATCAGAGGAAACGAAATCGAACTTTCAGGATCCCCTGCGGGGAGTTTGCATTCTCCCAACAAAAATTCCCTCCCTGCCACCGCAACCCCTTCGCAAGTCGCATTCCCATGAAGCTGAATGGAGCCACGTAAAAACTCTTTCTGCCCATTACATAGAGGGGATTTTGTATCGAAATCAGAGTTAACCGGCTGAGTAAAGCGAACCGCTTGCTCTTGACTACTAATATTGCTGATACTGATCGTTTTGGAGACCATCGTTCGAAAAGTAGAGTCTGAACAGTCGAGCACTTCCCTTCCATTCAATCGACGGAGAAATACGGGAGACAATCCAAAGTCGATAATCGAAGTTTCTACCTGCCCTTCGACGGAGACCTTCAAACCATTAGGCTGTTCTTGACCTGGAGGAGGGGTCCCTGGATTTGCCGCACCACAATTTCCAGGCAGGCGATCGAGTGTTCCTTCAAACTGAGCGGTCAACGCACCACCACCGATGATCGAATTGAGTGGAATGAGCGGGGTAAAATCGTTGGGAAGGGTTAAACCAACGACCAACACCAAGGATCGATCTTCGGCATTGATCGGCTGACCGGTCTTCGAGATGGAGTTGAGGTTACCGGTAGCAGTCACCGATCCGGTCGAAAAATTCACGCCGGTGATCGTTGCGGATCCTTGCAGAAAAAGTTCTTCCGTCCCCTTATTCAGCACCTCGAGCGAAAGTTGAAATCCCTGAATCGAGATCTCTCCCGTTGCGGGGTTCAAAGTACCCTTGGCATCTTTTCCCGCAATTCCACTGAGTCGCAGGTCAACACTATCATGAAGACGGGTGAGCAAGATGGTGGGGAAATATTCACCGCGAAGGGTGACTTCATTCCCATTGATTCGAAGAGGAATGCTGGAGATCGCAATCGGGTTAGCATCTAAAACTTCGAGACTCTCCTGCCCTGGCTTGGCACTGATGTTTAATTGGATGGTGGAATTATAGTTGATAAAACATTCATCCGTTGAAGGCTCTTCACCGCCGGGAGCATCTGGGTTTTCAGAGGGGGGAGGATTTTCGAGAATAATCGGGGAGTTTTGTTTCTCGCATCGTGTCAATGCCAGCAACACCACGGCCATGGCTATAAGCTTATAAAAAGTGGCCTTTGGAAATGCCCAAGGCATAGTGACTCCTCCTTCGATGCAACGGACTATAATAGTTCTCGGCAGAATTGCACAAGAGTTGTGAAAGATTTTTTCAAAAAAAATTAATTAGGATTTTTGCGGAAAGATGAGATATTATTTCTGTAAATCGAACTCAATTAAGTACGGAGAAAGGAGGCGGTTTATGACCTACGTCGTGACCGAACATTGCCTCAAATGTAAATATACTGATTGCGCTGTGGTTTGCCCCGTGGAGGCCTTCCACGAAGGGCCTGAAATGCTTTATATCAACCCTGCGACGTGTATTGATTGCAACTTATGTGTTGCTGAATGTCCTGTCGAAGCGATCTTTTCAGGAGAAGAGGTTCCTAAAAAGTACAGTCAATGGACCAAAATTAATGCCGATGAGTGTGAGAAATACCCCACGATTGCGCAGAAGAAACCTGCCCTGCCTGGAGCGTTGACGTTGGAGCAGTGGAAAGAGATTGATGCGAAGAAGGGTGGATAAATCGTAGGGGCGGGTGAATTTTTTTGCAGTATTACTGCAAAAAAATTCACCCG
>JBGTGJ010000098.1:0-2287 GCA_041746775.1 bacterium | reverse complement strand
GGATGCGCTTTGTCATAAACGCTCATCAGTTTGTCAAGGTTAATGTGGGTATATTTCTGTGTTGTGGAAAGGCTGGAATGTCCCAGCAGCTCTTGGATTCCTCGCAAGTCGGCCCCATGATTCATGAGGTGAGTCGCAAAGCTGTGTCTTAGCATATGCGGGGTTACTTTTTTGGAGAGACCAATTTTTTGCGCTAAGGATTGAAGCATCTTGGCAATCACGCTCGGGTGAATCTTTTTCCCCTGTACTCCCAAAAAAAGAATTTCTTCGTAGCCGGTTTGAATACAAATTTTCGGACGAGCTTCGAAATATTTTTCTATCGCCTGAATCGCCAAACGACCGATCGGAACGATCCGCTCTTTTCTTCCTTTTCCGCTTGCTCGAACCATCCCTTCTTTTAAATCCAAATCAGAAACCTTTAGCTGAACCAACTCCCCAATTCGTAACCCGCTGGAGTAAAATAATTCTACCATGGCTCGATCTCGAAGCGAGGAAAAATGGTCCTCCGTGGAGGCCTCCATAAATCGGGCCGCCTCTTCTTCATCTAAAAATTTGGGCAAGGTCTTGGGGAGCTTCGGCAGTGAGATCTCTTTCGCGAGATTGGCCTGAATGATCCGTTGTTTGACAAGAAAGTTATAAAAACTTCTAAGTGTCGCGATGTGCCGAGCCAATGAGGTGGTCTTAAGTCGACCGTAAGCCTGGGCTAAATAGGAACGCAACGTGTGAGCATCGATTCGCTCCCACTGAATCTGTTGAGAAATGACTAATTTTGGAAATTGTTTAGAAAGAAATTCGACCAAATCGGTCAGATCGATTTGGTAATTGCGCAAGGTATGATGGGAAAAATTTTTTTCCGTTTTAAGAAAAATCAGAAAGGCTTCGATATGGAGATCTTTGATTTTATCCATGAGCAGATTTGATTTTATTTAATGCATGTTCCGCCAATTTCAATCTATTTTCCTTCCCTTCTAATCCCTCCGGAATATCAAATATACCAAAATTCACATTCATCGGCTGAAAATTCTTAGGATCCGCCTCGATGACATGGCGAATCAACGCCCCCATCGCCGTGGATGGAGAAAAAGGTTGGAAGGTCTCCCCCTTGATTCGTTTGGAAAGAACCAACCCGGCATATAAACCGGTTGCCGCCGATTCAACATACCCTTCAACCCCGATCATCTGACCGGCTAAATAGATTCCTGGATGAACTTTGAGTTCTAATTCCGCCGTTAAAAGTGTAGGGGAATGGATATAAGTATTGCGATGCATGCTTCCCAACCGAATAAACTCTGCATTTTGCAGCCCAGGGATCATCCTAAACACCCGCTTCTGATCTGGGTATTTCATCCGAGTTTGAAACCCGACCATATTATAAAGCGATTGATGTCGATTATCCTGTCTCAGTTGAACCACTGCATGGGGTCTGTTCCCAGTTCTAGGGTCGATCAATCCAACCGGTTTCATCGGACCAAAGGCAAGAGTCTGACGCCCTCTTTCCGCCATCACCTCGACGGGAAGGCACCCTTCAAAAAATTTAGGGGCTTCAAAATCTTTGGTGGGAACCTTTTCTGCAGCGATCATTGCATCGATAAAGTTTTCATATTCTTCACGATTCAGAGGACAATTCAAATAGTCATCCCCTCCCCCTTTCCCATACCTGGATGCGGCGAAGACAATTTGGCGATCAATGCTTTCGGAATCGATGATCGGTGCAATGCTATCGTAAAAATAGAGATACTCTTTCCCCAAAAGACTTCTTAATTCTTCCGACAAGGCAGGACTTGTAAGTGGCCCCGTTGCAATCAAGATCGGTCCGGAAAACTTCTTCTGGAATGCTTTGATATCGACAATCTCTTCATTCACAATTTCGATGCCAGGGTGTTGTTGGAGAGCATCCGTGATAGATTGAGAGAACCCCTCTCGATCCACGACTAAGGCATCCCCACCCGGGATCGAATTTTGATCTGCAGCACGGATAATAAGAGAATCCAACACTCTCATCTCTTCTTTAAGAAGCCCCACCGCATTTCCCAAATTTCTGGAGCGAAGGGAATTGCTGCAAACGAGTTCAGCATATTTTCCTGTTTGATGTGCGGGAGTTTTCTGCAGAGGCCTCATTTCATAGAGACGGACAGAGTAACCACGGTTTGCCAGCTGCCATGCCGCTTCGGAACCAGCGAGGCCGGCACCAACAATGATCACATTAGGTTGAGATAATTCGTTCATATTTTATTTATTTCATATCCGTAGGGGCGGGTGAAATATTTTTTGCTCAGCAAAAAATATT
>JBGTGJ010000097.1:0-1793 GCA_041746775.1 bacterium | reverse complement strand
CGATAATCAACAAATATCTGTGGTATCCAAACGACCGCATCGGGGATTTCAAAATTATGTGTTTGCTCCAGCCACTCCTCTTCGCCAATAAAGAGTTTGTTTTGCACCCATTTTTGAATAACCGGATTTTGTAGATATCCGAAAGGATCCTCTCCTGGATCCGGAAGATATCGATAAAGAAAATGATCTTTTTGCCACTGCCGTTCGATTACCGCATGGTCCTGTTTGCGATGTAAGTGGGTCACTAGAGGGCCGTCGCTAGAAATGACCCATTCAATGTGGGGATGATCGAGGAATCTTTGGATGAGATTGACTGTTTTTCCGGAACTCATCTTGAAATTTTGCAAATCTTGATAGGTGGGCCGATCTTTCCAATCTCCCCCTTTTTTAAAATAAAGATGAGAAAAAGCGGTCCCATGATCACCAAATATCACATCACTGTTCTCGGGATGTTTTTGATCATTATGAAATCCAAGTTTGGTTAAATATTTTTTAACATCAAAGAAGGCATTAATCTCGTGCTGCCCATGGTCACTGGTCAGAACTAAAACTGTTTTTTCAGCGATCCCTCGTTGCTCAAGTGTCTCCATCAACTTTTTGATAAATCGATCGATGTGAATATAATTATCGATCGCCCTTTCACTTTGCGGCCCTGCATAGTGACCAATCAAATCAGTGCTGAACAGAAGGACAAGGCTCAACCGAGGAAGCTCCTGAAATGGGAGATTTTGAAACTTATCCAGCGTTGCCTCGATCGCTTCCTGATCACATCTCTCGTAAAATTTTTCAAATTTGGTTTGGTACGCTGTCACCAAAGGGGCTTTTGTCGGATAAACGATTGTCGCACCGCTTTGAATCGGCTCTAAAATCGACATGGTGGGAATCCCTTCCAAAACTTCAAAAAATTGCTGCGGCTGATCGGTACGCACCCTTTGCCTGAGGATCTGATTAAAATTAAACATCTGTGCATTCATCGCAAAGACTTCTCGAGGTTGTAGATAATCGTGATGTTTTTGCAGCGGACGACTAAACCAATCGAGATTGGGAGTACCATGATGTCCTGGATAGAGTCCCGACATCAGCGCCTGATGGCCCGGCGTAGAAACGGTGGGAAAAACGGTCAGGGCAGTTTGAAACCTTGCCCCCTTTTCATAAAAAAGTTTTTGGATGGTAGGAAGCTTCCCCTCTTCCACCGCACGATCCAGCACATCGACTCGACCTCCATCGATCATGATCACAATGGTGTAAAGATCTCGAATCGAAACTGTTCCATTGCTTTTAGGAGGTAAGAGAACCGCCTTTTGATAAGAACAGCCGAGAACATAGAGCGAAAGAATGAAAAACAAATATCGTTTCATCGCAAAATCCCTAAAACAGACTTACCCAAGAATATCAATCGCGGATCGTTGACATCCCGGCACCGGGGAATTAAAGCCCTCTCCATGCGAGCAAAAAAAATTGAACGAGCCGGTGTCGGGATTCAAATCACTTGGGAAGATGACCACGTCAGCCAATATTCTGCCGAATATCTACGACGACGCTGCCCCTGTGCTGTCTGTAAAGAAAACCCAGAACGAATACGTACCGGAGCACTTCCAATAGAAGCTTTAGGAAACGAAAAGATAGATATCTTAGGCGCCCAACCGGTCGGCTGGTATGCACTGCAGTTTAACTTCAGCGATAAACATGCGACGGGGATTTATTCTTTTGAATTTTTGCGGGAAGTTTGCCCATGTTGCCGTAGGGGCGGGTGGAACATTTTGATAAAAAAAAGTTTCACCCCCCCACCCCCC
>JBGTGJ010000096.1:0-10154 GCA_041746775.1 bacterium | reverse complement strand
CTTGGGAGGCGAAAGTTTCGTCGAACAAAATCACATCCCCCTTCTCCAGCTGACGAGTCTCCGAGGAGGTCAACTGCACCCTTCCTACTTCGGCCCATAAAGAGGTTTTTAGGTGAGAAATCTGGTTGAGCTTCTTCTCACTCACCTCTTCCTCACTCGCCATCCCAGTGACTAACACCCCTTCGACGAGCGGGTGCGGAATGTAGACCCGAAGAGGGTATTCGGATTCTCCCCATCTTACTTTGCATTTTAATTGGCAGCCGACTTCCGTACCAGCTAAAAATTCTTGCAGGCCACTCGGGTTGGACAAGATTCGAAATAATCTTAAAGAACTATGAGCAGGGACTATATGGGAAAGTATTTTAGCGATCGCATATTCGAACACCCCTTCTTCGAGTGAAGTGAAAGGAATATTTCCACCACTAAACTCTGTTTTGCCGGTGAGAATCTGCGAGAGAATCGATCGAGCTAAAAGAACATCTAATTCGACAAATATTTTTTGCTCTGGGTCGTGGGTCTGTAAGATCGTTACTATCGAGGAACTGGGGATCGATTGTTTGAATTCTTGAAGCCCTTTTTCTTCTAAACCTAAACTAGAAACTTCTAACTTCACCTTAAATGCTTGGCCTAATGTTTCGACCCATGAAAAGGTTTCTGCCTCTTCTTTTGCAAATTGAGGATAAGACTGAAGCAGCGCCTCGACAATGGAGACATATCGGCTTGAAAGCTTTTTGAGCTTACCAAAATCGAATGGACGAACTTGTGGTGAAGTCATGTCATGTTCCGTCGGGTCACGAGGATATCACGGAGGTCCACCCCTTTTTCCCCCAGGGCAATCGCGATCTTTTCCCGTTCATTCTTAAAAAGCTCTTCGACTGAACGATTGGGAACCATCAACTCGACGCTGACTTCTTCCCCCTTGTGGGAGGTGACCTTGATCCTCAACCCTTGAAAAACTTTGTCATTAAACTGGATCTGGATCTCTTCATCGAGATCCTTTCCTCGCTTAATAGTGACATATTGAACGATCTGGTCAAGCAAAGCCTTTGGCAATTCTTTAGGAACTTGTGCTGCCTCGATTTCTTGCGGAGTGGAGATCATGGAAACAGGGATGGGACCAGGAGCGGGGGCCTGCTGAACATTTTTAAAAGCTGATTTTTGTAAAGAGGGCTGCTCAAACCCACGCTGTGGGCTGCCACCAAACTGTTTTCCCCCCTTATTTTGAGAATCGGTTCCAGAATCTTGTTGCTGCCCTTTACTCCCCCCTTTCCCATGAACCTTTGGCTCGGCGGAACTCCCACTTTTTTTGATGCCTCCCTCTCCTTCATGATCTTTATCTTTGGAGGTAGTTTTATAGTCAGAATCCCGATCCTCTTCATGTTCCGACTCGTGGCTATCCCGATTCTGCTCACGCAATACCCCTTGGATGGCGCCATCAAATTTACTGGAGGGAACCGCCGCCGCAGCGGTAGAAGAAGTGGTGGTAGCGTCCGAGGCCTCTTTCAAAACATCTTCAAAACTTTGAGAACCACGACTTTCACGACTATAGGCCTTCCCCTGCTGCTTTTCAGTATGCGGGTTATGCCCTTTTTCGGTTCGCTTTGGCTTTTTATGTTCCTGCCCGCGAGCTGCCGCTCTAGCATCATCTGCTGCACTGGAACGATTGACTTCGCTCATAAGAACTTCCTTTTATCCCCGCATCCTTCTTAATTGATGCACAATGTTACCCAACTCATTCATACTCTTCTGTTCTTCTCGGTCGAGCTCCATCTTAAGTTTCTTCTGCCAGAGCTCTTTATGCTTCTCCATGATTTTAACCTCTTTACAGGCATCAATATAGTCCCGTTTGGCCTGCGCTACCCGATCTTGGGCCTGCTGGATGACCTCTTTTTGATCTTCGATTTCTTGGTCTTTCTTTTCTTCGTCTTCTTTGAGTTTTTTAAGGAAATTGAGATGACTGTGAGAATCAGCCACAACACTTTCCCCACCCCCCACCATCGTAGCCATTTCATGTCGGGCCTCCTCTCGTTTGCGTAGGATCTCTTGTTTTTCTTCTTCGAGTTTTTTAAGTTTTTCTTCTTCGTCTTTGAGCGCCTTGATCGCCTTGGCTAATTCAATTTCAGCAGCCCGTTTATTGCGTAGCTTGATTTGTAATAAAGGTTGGAGGCGGTATTTTTCCTTTTTTTTTGCCATGAAAGATCATTACATAAAAATGTTCTTTAACTCATCGACCGACTCTGAAAAATGAACTTTATCCCCGACTCCTTGTTTGAGAAATTGATTCACTTCTTCGATCTTTTCGATGGCGTAATCGACGTTGGGATCGGAGCCAGATTCGTAGGCGCCGATGAGGATTAAATCTCGTTCCTTTTCATAGTTCGCCACAACCTCACGCAATTTTCTGGCCGCCTGATCATGTTCTTCATCAATGATACCACTCATGACCCGGCTGATACTTTCCGAAACATCAATCGCAGGATAATGGCCGCGAGCCGCCAGCCCACGAGAAAGGACGATGTGACCATCAAGGATGGAGCGGACCTCATCGGCAACCGGCTCGGTCATGTCATCCCCTTCGACTAAGACCGTATAGAAAGCGGTGATGGAACCGGTAGCGGAATTACCTGATCGTTCGAGTAATTTGGGAAGTGTGGAAAATACGGAGGGGGTAAATCCTTGTCTTGCCGGAGGCTCTCCAACCGCAAGCCCAATCTCACGAAGAGCACGAGCGAAACGAGTGACCGAGTCCATCATCAACAAAACTTTTTTTCCTTGGTCTCGAAAATATTCGGCGATCGCCGTCGCGACATAGGCTGCTTTGGAACGGACGAGTGAAGGTTGATCAGAGGTGGAAACGACGACGACAGAACGCTTCAATCCCTCCTCTCCTAAATCTTTCTCCAAAAAATCTCGAAGCTCTCTCCCTCGTTCCCCCACCAGACAGATCACGTTGACATCCGCCTCGCAGTTACGCGCCAACATCCCCATCGTGGTACTTTTTCCGACCCCTGCCGCAGCGAAGATCCCGACACGCTGCCCTTCACCTACCGTGAGCATCGAATCAATCGCTTTGATGCCAACCGAGATCGGCTCGGTGACTCTTTTTCTAAGTAATGGATCGGGAGGAGAGGCCATGACCGGATATTCGGTTTCAAACTCGAGCGGCCCCTTTTGATCGGCATCGATCGGATCCCCAAGCCCATTGAGAATCCTGCCCAAAACCCCTTCCCCTACCTTTACTTTGAGACATCCCCCGGTGGGAAGAACCTCGTTACCAGGCCCAATCCCTTCGAGATCGCCGAGCGGCATGAGCAGAACCTCTCTGTCTTTGAACCCGACCACTTCTGCCTTGATTGGTTGAGATTGATGAAAAGGCCAGATGAAGCAAAGCTCCCCGACACGAACGCCGGGAACGATCGCCTTTACCACTAACCCCGTTAACTCCGTCACCTTCCCTTTGATTCGATAGGTGGAGAGTGAAGAAATCGTGCGGTAATATTTGTGGAGATCAATTTTTGGTAATTCGAAATCTTCCATCAAATAGAAGAATTGCGGATTGGCGATTGCGGATTGCGGATTAAAATTATTTCAATCCGAAATCCGCAATCCGAAATCTGCAATTCCCTCACAATCCCAAAGCTTTTTTAATCGCTTGCAACTGCGTTTCCAACTGCGCATCAATCGTCCCAATCTCGGTCTCAATCACGCAGCCCCCTTTTTTTACCGATTCGTTCTGCCTAAAAATGAGAGTCTTCCCATACTCTAATTTTTCGATCAGTTCTTTTTCATGCTTTTTCACATTCTCATAATCTTGCGGACTGACTTGGACGTAAATTTTTTCTCCAACCGCATCATGGATGGCAAGTCGGATCACATTGAGGATCGCCTTGTCATTCTCATTGAGTTCTCGACCAATCACCTTTCCGGCAATCTCAAAAACCAACCGGATCATCTCTTTTTCATTATCTTCAAACAATTTTCTTCGAAGCTCTTTGGCTTTGAAAAGCAATTCTAAACCTTGCTGCAACCCTTCTTGAAATCCCTTTTCATACCCCTCTTGCTTCGTCCGTTCGACCTCTCCTTTTGCCTGTTCGAGAATCTCTCGCGCATCCCCTTTGATCCGCGCCGCCTCTTCTTTTGCCTCTTGGAGGAGCGCCTTGATCTTCTCACTACTCCCCAGAAAACCTCGGTCGAGGATTCCACCACTCATTCCGGTCAGGATCTCCACCCCTCGGGAGGCATCGCTATCCAAGCGTTCTTGGAGGTTCATTCTTTTTTTAATTTCTTCCCCTTTGAGAATTTTAGCCACAGGCAACCTTTCCGATTTTAGTTTTCATACTAGATGATTTTATTAAATTTTTCGCTGTCTTCCAAGGGTTTCTCAACCTAACGAGGAGCTCTCATGCAAAATCGCTAATACCCGCTCTCTTGTCCGGCGTACCTTTTGTGGAATTCGTGGAGTGGTCATTTGATCCAGATAACGTTTCAACAAATACCCCAAGTGCGGAGAGAGCTTGTAGACAAACCGGTAGGCCGAAGGGAGTTCTTCTTGTAAAAAAATCTGTGAAAAGACGTTTAACCCTACTTCAAGTGACAACTCCTCTTTTTTGATTTTTTCGAGATCGAGCGAAAGCAGATTCATCTGTGCCTCTCGTAAAATCGTGGTGCTAGACTCCCCCCCTTTTTTCATTCGCTTTTTTAATTCTTTTGCATCCTGAATATCCAACCGGTGCAAGATCGCGCGGGTCGCCCCCTTATGGAGGTTGGTTAGGGCAAGCGAGATCTCATAAAGACCAATTTCTCGAAAAAACCGGAGAAACTGATCGCTCGAAAGTTTTTCCAATGGCTTTAAGTCGGTTGAGAGCTCTCCGAAAGGGATTCCAAAAGGGGCACGAGAGAGAAATAATTTTAATAAATATTCTTGTGCCTCAGGGAGAGGAGAAAGTTTTGTCATCTCTTTCAATGTCTTACGCACCTCGCGAGGCAAGTCGGCCAGAAGGCGCCCTACTTTCGAGCTGGGCATGCTTTGAAAAAGAGAGGACAAAATAAGAGGGGATTCTTCTTTGAGTGCGTCCACTAACCAACCAGGATCGATCTCTTGAAATAGTTCGGAAGTTCCTAAATTTTGGCGGCTTTGAAATTGTTGCTGAAACAGCTCTTCACGTTCTTCTGTGGAGAGCTCTAAAAAGCTTTTCAGAGGGGCAGCCAATCGCTCGGCCCTCTTTTCACTCAAGAATGGGAGTAGAGAACTCGCTGCTTCCCCCTCTTGGCGAGATAAGATACTCACAAGCGCCTGCTGTTTTTCCGTGAGTCCTTGAAAGGATTGCATAAATCTATTGTAATTGGATTCAGCCACTACTGGCCAGAAAAGAATAATGGGTAATCTTAAGTCCGTGGTCCGAGGTCTGTTGTCTGTTCTCTGTCTCTTAACCTATCTGCATATCCGAGAACCGACGAATCGACTGATTGACCCCTTCACCCACCTTAGAGCCTACTTCCATATGCATGGCATAGAGGTGAGTCATCGTCTGAAGCCTTAGCAATTCACCTGTTGAAAACTTTTTCCCTGATTGAAGGGTCTCCATCGTTCGCTCAAGGTTGATCTGCTCATTATTGATATCTTTAAAAGCTTCTAAGAGATTCCCCCCCTTAAAAGCGGATCCCCCTTCAACTTCCCCTGCTCGAACGACATCGATTTGAACCTCTTGTCCTGAAATAGCATTGAACGGCTGTGCATTGGGGTCTTGGATCAAGGAGTCGACCATCTGAAACAATTGCTCATTGCCTATGGAATGACTCTCTTGGGCAAACTGGTTATCGAGCATTTCGGCAAAGCTACTTTTATCGGACTGAAAGGTCGGTTCGGTATGGGTTTGACTGATCTGCTGTTGCCCAATATTTTGTAGCGCGGAACTGGTTAATTTTGCTGAAATAGGATCCATAAAATACCCCTTTAGATTGGATTATCGTCCCCTGAGATACGAAGAGTTTCGTCTACCCCTTAGAAATTTTACTCTATCCCTTAAATCGCTGCACCCGTTCGAGTTTGGCTTTGATTCTTTAACTGAATGAGACTGATCTTTTTAAACAAAAGATTAAGTGCCCGAGCATGTAAACGCGAGGTCCAAGACTTAGAAAGCCCTAGCTTACCCCCCGCTTCCTCTAAGGTCTTATTTTGGAAGTAATACATTTTGATCAATTTTCTTTCTTTTTCTGGCAATTCTTCAATCGCCTGACGCATAAATTCTTTTATTTTTTGAAATTCCGCCTTGTTTTCGATGTCATTGGATTTTTTATCTTCAATCTCCATCGGCTCTTCGGAGGCATCAATGCTGATGATATAAATCGAGGCCAGCGAGTTAACGGTGTCATAGACCTCACCCACTTCGTCCTCTCCCCCTGACTTCCCACCATTCTTTTCTGCCATCGTCTGGAGGTAGTCATTGGCAGCCTGTTCAAATTTTATTTTGGAATAGAGAGAACGAGGAATCCATCCAGTCTTTCTTAAACCATCGTAGATCGCCCCTTTGATTCGGTAATAGGCAAAGGTTTTAAAATCGACATTGAAACCAGGATCAAATCTTTTAGCAGCTTCTAAGAGACCCAAGCGGGCATTGCAGATAATCTCATCGAGGTCGGCATCACTGGAAAGGGTTTGGGCAATCTTGTTGGCAATCGAAGTGGCATAAGGGAGGTACTGAGTGATCAGGCCATCACGGACCCGAAGCGCTTCATCGAAAACCACTCCAGTTTTGGGAGGTAAATTCGGTAATTTTTTTGCCATTTTTTGTGGAACTTCAGTTCTATTCACGCCCTTCCCCCCTTATTTTAAGATTTTGCATCCCACAATCAAATTTCTAATAGTTAGGAATATGTGCAAAACTATGGCCAATTAAAACGACAGGGGAAAGTGCGTTTTTATTTTTTTTAACTTCTTAAAATATAATAACTTTTTCGGCAGGCCCCTCACAACTGAAATTCAACCCATTGGAAAAAACTCATGCGGGGATCAAAATCTGGCGGGCTTACCCCTCAGCACAAAAAAAAATGGGGTTTTGAAACCCCATTTAAACCCAAAAAAACTTCTCTATCACCTTGTATCGATCAGGACTTAAAGTAATGCGAATTGTCTAATAATTCTAGTAACTTACTTTGCATATCTTTTCTAACCTCGGTACCCACCCCAAAATAAGGGTGATTTTTATCTTCTAATTGGCTGACGATCTTTTCAAAGATCCGATGACGAGCTGTTTTGTCTAATTTTGCAGAGGCGGTAGTGGGAGCGGATCCCGAAATTTTTGCAGCAGGGGAAGCTTGAGAGGCCTGATCGATCGCTTCAGAGAATTTAGTTTTCCCTTGGATCTCCCCAGATTTTTTCTCCCCATGGTTGACAGAGGATAATGGATAATTGCCGGTGTTGCCGACTCTTGAAATCGCCATAAAATTTCCTCCTCGTAGAATAATAGATCTCTTACTTACAAACCTGCAATGTTTTCACGAGCGGCTGCCTCACGGTTGAGGACGGTATCGATGCGCTCTCGCTCTAATCCACCGGATGCTGGAACCGAGTTACCTAAATCAATTCCGGGGGTATTGAAGTTAAAATTACTACGACTTCCCGCCTCATCTAGCGCAACATCATCTAAAGTTCTCTGCTGCTGCTTTTGATGCGCCCTTTCCGAAAGATTACCCAAACCATAAAGCGCCGCTGAAGCGACTTGTGCCCCAGGAAAAGGGAGAAACCTTAGAACACTCCCCCCTAATCGTCCCACAAATGAACCTATTTTTTTAAATAACAATGAAAACTTCTGCCCAAAGGTCGGCTTATCAAGCAGGCTTTGCCCCTGGACCATTCGAATCGTATTGGTCTGCACGATCGGCCCACTTTGCACCTCTAAATTAAGCTGTCTTGGCTGAATAGGTTGAAAATCCATAAGTTACTCCTAAAAACCTTTCTCTTTCTTTATCGGGGGAATAGCCTTCAAGAGTTTCTTATTTTTTGTTCTCCTGTCCCTCTGGGGCGCGACACCTTATGTTCGTCTATATCCTCAGGAGGTACGCGGGAACGGACGAACACAAGGTATCGCCCCTACCGTTTTTCCGGCAATTCTGGCCTGTTCGCCTTCGCCCCTCCTTCGGGAAGTGCAGGGGTCGCGTGGGCCTCAATGATATTGGCCCCCCCTTTGGCGATGCGGAGCTCTTGGCGCATCTTGGTGAGCTTGATGACATTGAGGATGAGTGCAGCCGAAACCCCCATCAGCAAGATCAAAACCACGATCGCATAAATCTTAAATCTTCCTACTGAATCAGCATGCAATCCCAAACCGGCCACCATCACCAATTTCCCAACTGCCTTGGCCCCCTGTTTGATTATCTCTGCAGGAGGCTGGATATAACTGATGACGACGGAGACATCTCGTGGATCGAGATTTTCGATAGTATTAGAAATAAATCGCTGAATTTTCGCTTCGGTGACTTCGTACCCGACCCCCCCTTGTTTGACGCGGAGCACCGCAGAGGCGGTGGGACGCTTGCTGGCTTGAGTCTCCGTGCTAAACTCGCTGATCTCTGGGATGTTGATGACAACATCGGCTTCGATCACCCCAGGAATTCTTTGCAGGGAGTTAATAATTTCCCCCTTTAGGGCCAGTAATTTTCGGCATTTTTCTTCTTCAGGAGTGGGGATTAATCCCTTCTCTTTACAGATCCCAGAGAAACCCAATTCTTTCTGTCGCGGTAGATTGTTATCAACCAGGATTTTTCTCGCCTGCGGGATCTGACTTTTTGTCATCGCCACACTATAGGAAACTTCCTGCGCCTTTTCGGTCCGTACTTTGGAGGCATGAATCCCGTTTTGATAAAGCACCACGAGGATTTCATTGGCATCTTGTTCGGTTAAATCTTGATAGAGGGATTCTTGACCACACCCCACGAGGAAAAAAAATAGGAAGAGAAAAATAGAAAGTTTTTTTGAAAGGAATTGTTTTGCTTTGATCATCCCCTTAACCACCCTTAAACTATAACGTTATTTTTTGGGTTTGGTCGCCTCAGGTGTAAACCCTTTTTTGATGAGTTCTAACAAGGCGCGAGCGAAGTCGCCGGACTTTCCTTTGGGATCGAGTTTGGAGGCTTTATTTAAGATCTCCGTTGCCTTCTTCGATTCCCCCTTAAAGAAATACGCCTCACCCAGATATGCGGTGGCAAAGGCGCTGTCTGGTTCAAGTTCTAACCCTTTTTCATAAATTTTAATCGCCTGATCAAACTTGCTTTGAACCGCATAGACATTCCCCAAAGCAACTAAAGGAATTTCACTTTTGGGGGCCAAGGCGGCAATTCCTTCAAACACCTCTTTGGCCTCGTTAAAACGCTTCATCCCCACATAAAGATAACCTGCTTCCATCAATAGTTTGAGATCCTCGTTAGGAATCGTAATCATATCGCCTCATTAAAATAAAAAAGGGGAACTTGGATTTCTGTATAACATAACCCAAGTCGCCCCTGATTTTATAGCAATTTCTTAGTCTATTAACCCTGACGAATATTTTGAATCATTCTCTGTCGGGTCTCGCCATCTGTTTTAATAAGGTTCGAGAGTAAACTAATTTGGCTAGATGCAGTCTGAACCTCAACCTGCTTTTGCAATAAAAACATCTGGCCGGCGGTTGATTCATTGAGAAAGTTATCGATATTTCCCCCGACACCAGAACTACCAATTCCACCGACGCCGCCACCTCCGGAAAAGCCAGGAGGAGCTTGAATACCTAAATTTTTTGAATTTCCGCCAAAAGATAAGAATTTGCTACTGCTACCCAAACCAGTCGCCGCCGATATCACCGCAGAGCCCATCCCACCCGAACTCTTATTCATCATAGTATCCACAGCGGGACCAGCCACACTCATAATATCATCAAACATGCTCTTGCCACCTCCGGCACTTTGTAAATTCTTCGTTTGCATGGCCAGTTGGCGCGGATTAACGGGATTAAAATTTCCACTGGTATCATTGATGTAATTGGACATAATCTTTCTCCTATTTTTACCCCTTGGAAGCCTTTCTTCCAGGTCTTGCTGTTATTATCGAAAGACTTGGTAAAGAGAGTTGCTTTTTATTTTTCCACCCTCTCCACCCGAGGGAGAGGGCTTATTACTTCCCC
>JBGTGJ010000095.1:0-2538 GCA_041746775.1 bacterium | reverse complement strand
ATGGTTTTGCCGCTGCCTCCAAGATCGGGCATCATTGGATGGGGACAAATACCGATGGAAAGCTTCTTCCTACAGGCAAAGAGGCGGTCTCGAGTGCAGCGATGTTAGGTCCGATGAAGGTGGCGGGAGGGGCGGCGGCTGCCTTATTGGGGGTTCCGGGAAGAACAGCACTCCATAGATTTTATCAAACCACCGCCCAGCAAGGGGCGACCGCTGGAGGGATCTTCATAGCGCATGGGTTGGAGACCTACGCCGGTTTGAAAGATCCTCAGCCGCTCAACAAGACAATAGCGGAGACAGCGGGACTATTGGGATCGTTCTGGGTGATGGGACAGGTTTCGCCTTGGATGATAGGGAGAGGGGCGCAAAATTATCTCCAAGGTTTGGACAATCAATCCAAGATGACTTTGGAGAAAGGACCGCGTTGGGATTTCAATATTGGTTCACTTGGACTTCAGGAGTTTTCTGTTTCGGCAAGCCCGGTTATTCTTAGAGGAGAAAAGTTTTCCTTAGAGAAAAAGTCTAGAGAAAATCAGATGGCGAGTGTGCAAGTATCGAATGAATCGACATCTCTTAAATCTCGTGAACCCGTGTTTCGTGATCCGATTGAAGCAATTAAGGATTCACCTTTAATTCAGCAGTACAAGGTTGAAGAGACACATCTTATCGCCCAAGAGGGGAAAAAACAGCTGATAGGAAGGGTGGATGAAAAGCTAAGTTTTTACAACTTGCCAGCTTACCGAATTCTTTACCATCTCAATGGGAATTACATTGGGAAAAAAGTGGTTCAGCTAAGGGATCATGAAAGAGCTTTTGTGATGATCCAAATTTTAATTGAACCCAAATTTGAAGGAAAAGGTTTGGCAAAAATCTTGACGCTCCATGATCTCTTTCAGGCCCAACGGATGGATTGGGAGTATTGGGTAGATTTAATCAAAAATCCAAGATTACTCCGTGCGGCTGGCAAAATTTTTCATAATGATCAAATGATGTTTTCCCCAGGGGCTCATATCAGAAAAATGGGGTTTCAATATGAGCCAAAGCTTGAAACAAAAGTAAGGGTCAATGATACTATTCCTCTCCAAGAATTTGAGATCGCCCAGTTTAATCCGAGCATCCAGCTGAACTATCGACTAGCGGGTAAACCAAACCCAAGACTATTTGAGAAAATCGAACCTGAGATCACACCTGTTGGCAAACCGATCCTCTCAGAACCAACCCCGATCCATGACCTTTCAAGAATAATTCGTTCTTCCAAAGGGAAAGATTATTCTTATCGACTCCGTTTAGAAAATTTAGATGAGATTTTAAAAGTCGGACGAATTTCGACCATCGCTATTCGGGCTGATAGAGAGATCAAGGTTAAAGTCAAATACCAATTTGAATCCGACAAAGGGATGGAGTTCTATTTTAAGGAAGGAGCAGGATATACCCTTGATATTTTAGAAGGGGCTTCTAGTGGGGAGGCAAAAATCAATTTTGTGGGGGACAAGGTCCAATTGGGATGGATCTCTACCGGAAAAATGCCACCAGGTTCTGGTTCCATTTTTATGGATTGGCTTGCGACTCAGATGGCGATGAAAGGTAAGAAATTAGAAATCGTAGCAGGATATAATTATCATCTGATTGAAATCTTAAAACGAAGTCGGTTGATAGATCTTGAGACTGCTTGTCTACAGGCTTGTGATTATAAGAATGCCTGGGAAGTAGGGGGATATCGGGTGATGATGAGTGGAAAGTTGAAAGATCCGGTATTTTTTCAAAGGGTTCGAGAATTTCCCTATTATAATGTTTCTGGCAACCCGAGCCTTGCTTTAATTCCATCAAATTTAAAAAATGAAATTTTATTAAAAGGAATACTAAACAAGTTTGAAAAAATTATTGAATTAAGGATTAAGGAACTTTCCCATTGGATAAATGAGATCAAAGATCCAAGAATCCTTACTTTTCATCAAGAAGAGTTACGACTACTTCAAAATTTATCCCCTATCAGCCTGGAAGAATTCTTCGAAAAAACTCAATCGCTGCGATATCTCTATCTTAAAAATATCGTTCGCGGTGGGGGACGACAGGCTCAATTGTTGCAAGATTTAACAAAAGATTTATGGGAACAACTTAAAAAAAATCATCTTATTCATGAAGCTATTGAAATCCAAAATGCCAAAAAAGGTTATATTGAAATCCCTTTTGGATTAAAACCACCTTCAACTTTAAAATTTGACTCTGGTGAAGCGATTAATTCCATTTTTCGCATAGGTAGTACGAATAGTGATTTAATGTATTTTCCAATTAAACGGTTGGTTGCCTCGCAGCCATTTATTTCAAAAAAGAAATTAAAAGAATATCGAGAGATTTTAGCGGACCACCAAGATTTTCATACTCCCATTCATATAGGCGTGGATTCTAAGGGGGGATATTTTATTCCTGACGGTCACCATCGAACGATATCAGCGAGCTTAGAAGGACATTCACATATTTTATCCCAAATGGACCGAAGAGTAACTGTCCCGCACATCAGATATTCGCTCGGAGAACTAA
>JBGTGJ010000094.1:0-3291 GCA_041746775.1 bacterium | reverse complement strand
GAGGCTGCTATCTGGCCCTAATTCTATCGGTCTTAGTTATCCTGAAGAAAAAGAGATGTGGGGTTATAGCTGGTTATGGAGTTATGACCTAAAAAACCCGATCGAAGATACCGTCATCATGATGGATCAGCCGGGTAAACGAATTAAAAAAGGGAAAAATCCGGTCGAACTCTATATTACCTTTAATAAGGATGACCGGGTTTCACGAATTCAAATGGATTTGATTAAGAAAAAACATAAAAAGTACGTCGTCTCCTATTAATCTTTCCTATTTTCCATAGTTCAGAACCTATTTGTCATATCGTTCCTTCTTCAGTAAAATTTTAAGAAGGAATGATCACCATCACCCAGTTCTCCTTTCTTGCCTTTCTTGGTTCTATCGCGATCTTTATTTATGGGATTCGTTTAACCCGTGCGGGAGTACAGCTAATCGCGGCCGATCGATTAAGAACCGTACTGGGAACTCTTACCGAAAACCGCCTGCTCGCCCTCGGAGTTGGCGCCTTAGTCACCATCATCTTACAAAGCTCCAACGCCACGACGATCACGCTCGTCGGATTTGTCGCCTCGGGAACATTGAGTCTCACACAGGCAATGGGAGTCATCCTCGGGGCTGATCTTGGCACAACACTGGTCGTCATCTTATTGGCAATTCCTGAGGTGGCTCAATATGCTTTTATCCTGCTGATTGCTGGTGTCTTGATCGATCTGTTGCGCAAAGGAAAACGAGGACGTTATCTCAGCATGGTTTTTGTAGGATTTGGCTTCATCTTTTTTGGGATGAAACTAATGGTGGAGATTTCGCATCCACTGCAAAATGATCCTTTTTTGCAACAGATTTTTGTCTTTTTGACAGAACGCCCTTTCATCACCCTCACCATCACCATTCTCTTCACCATCTTCGTTCAAAACAGCGCCGCTCCCATCGGGCTGGCAATCGCCCTTTCACTTTCGGGAATTCTGACTTTAGAAACCGCTATCCCGGTGGTCCTCGGAGCGAATGTTGGAACATGTTCTGGATCACTACTTGCGAGTTTAGGCTCCAACACCGCGGGAAAACGGGTCGCCTTCGCCCATCTTTTGTTAAAAGTTTCGGGGACTGTGTTGGCATTTATCTTCTTTCAATCTTTTCTGTATTCGATTGAATGGGTATCGCAACTTTTTCATAAAGACTTGCTAGTCAGTGGAAAAATCGCGCTGACTCACCTGTTGTTTAACCTCTACCTAGTGATCTTATTTTTGCCCCTACTGAGGCATGCCGCCTGGTTAATTCAAAAACTGGTACCTGAACCTCGCAACGTCGATGAGAAATTTAAACCAAAATATCTTGATAAAAAATCGTTGGAGATCCCCAGCCTTGCCTTCGCCAATGTTCGACGTGAAATGTTGAGGATGTTGGATCTTGATCTGGAAATGTTTCGTGACTGTTTGACCGTGATTGAACGTGCCGATCGTGTTTTATTGGAAGAAATTCAGAGTGAGGATGATCAAGTTGATCTGCTTAACCGTGAAATCAAACTCTACCTCGCTAAACTTTCACAAGAAGACTTGAGTCCCGAACAGGCGGAGATGGAGCTTCGGCTGATGGAAATGACCGGGATTTTGGAAGAGATCGGAGACATCATCAATCGGAATATTTTGGAATTGGCGGAAAAGAAGATTCGCACCGGCCGAAAATTTTCGGAAGAAGGTTGGAAGGAGCTAAAAGATTTTCATGGACGTATTGTCGAGAATTTTTCAATCGCCGCTGGCTCGCTCGCCACAGAAGATGAGTCACTTGCCAAAAAATTGTTAAGACACAATGAACAACTCGTCACGATTGAAAAAGAATACCGTCAGGAACATTTAAAGAGATTGCACAAAGGTTTGCGCGAAACGATTGAAACGACCGCCATCCACCTCGATTTGCTCTCCAACTTTTACCGTATCAATTTCCTTGTCGCTAAATTGATCCGCAAAGCTTACCCCAAACTATGATCAGAAGGGCGAGAAATCCACTCGACCATCCCCTTCGCAACCAGTGTCACTAAGGCGAGCACCGCTAAGAGAGAAGCGACGGCAAAGGCAGCCACAAAATTATATTCATTGTAGAGTATTTCGACTTGCAACGGCATCGTGTTGGTCAAACCACGAATGTGCCCCGATACAACCGACACCGCGCCAAATTCTCCCATCGCGCGGGCATTGCAGAGAATCATCCCATAAAGCAGTCCCCACTTCGCGTTGGGGAGCGTGACTTTGAGAAAAGTTCGAAACCCTCCTGCTCCTAAAATCAACGCCGCCTCCTCCTCCTCTTTCCCTTGCGACTGCATCAGAGGAATTAATTCTCGAGCGACAAGTGGGCAAGTAACAAACAGAGTCGATAAAACAATCGCGATCGGTGTAAAAATAATCTTGATATCATGGGCCTGCAACCATGGACCCAAAACCCCTTGAGCTCCAAACACCAAGACAAAGATCATTCCGGAGATCACCGGAGAAACGCTTAACGGAAGTTCGATCAAACTAGTCAGCAACGATTTGCCGCGAAAATCAAACTTGGCAATCGCCCAAGCCGCTGCCAAACCAAACAGAGTATTGATCGGCAACACGATTGCGGCTGTGATGAGCGTTAATCGGATAGAAGAAAGAGTATCTGGATCTTTCAAAGATAAAAAATAAACCTCAATCCCCTTTTCCAACCCTTTGGCGAAAACAATCGCCAGCGGCATGAGCAAAAAGATCCCTAAGAAAATTGCTACGATGAGGAAGAGAAAAAGCCGCAGCGGCCATGATTCGTGAAGCAAGGCATCTTTTGGTTTGAACAGATTCAATTCTCTTTTTTTTGAAACGGGTTCTTTCATTTTAGTTTATGGCAAAACGCTGTCTCGACCATCCATTTACAATGTTAATAAAAAACATAATGGAAAAAGAAACTAGCAACATCACAATCGAAACCGCAGTCGCCCCGGCATAATCAAACTGTTCGAGCTTGGTCATAATGAGCAATGGGGTCACTTCGGTCTTCATCGGCATATTTCCCGAGATAAAGACAACGGAACCGTATTCACCAATCGCCCGAGCAAAGGCCAAGGAAAATCCGGTCGCCAATGCCGGTTTTAATTCAGGAAAAATCACCTGCCAAAAAATTTTCCAATCTTTTGCCCCTAGTGAAGAGGCCGCCTCGGAGGTGTCCACAGACAATTCTTCTAAGACTGGCTGAAGTGTACGGACGACGAAAGGAAGACCAACAAAGGTGAGCGCAATCAGAATGCCTACTTGTGAATAAGCCGTGGGAATTCCAATTTTATA
>JBGTGJ010000093.1:0-3968 GCA_041746775.1 bacterium | reverse complement strand
CGGGCATCGGGCGGGCGACGTCGCTGCGCCTCGCCGCCGAAGGCGCACACGTCTTCTGCTGCGACATCGCCGCGGCCGGTTCCGAAGAGACGGCGAAGATGATCTCGGGCGCGGGCGGGATCGCATCGAGCGGCGCCGTCGACGTCTCGCAGCTCACCTCCTGCGAAGCCGTCGTCGAGTCCGCGCGCCGCGCGCTCGGTGGCCTCGACATCCTGGCCAACGTCGCGGGCATCCTCCGCCCCGGTCATACCGACAAACAGGACCCGAGCCTCTTCGATCAGACGATCGCGATCAATCGGGTGATGGATCTGTTGGAGGAGGATGATGTTCCTCTTTCTTTTGTCTCTGCTTCGATTCCAAGGGTGAGCTTTTGTCAGTATGAGATTTTGTTAGCCCCTACTCCAGCCGATAGTGCCGCAAAATTCCATGCCGAAACGGGGGGGGAAGCTGGCGAGGCAGCCCCTGGGATTCCGCTGACCTTTCACCTCCAGGGCCATTGGAGCAAGGGGATTGAGACAGGGGAATTTGATTTCATGTCGACAGATCCAGTTGTCATTCAAAAAGTTTTCCAAGCAGAGGAAAACGGAGAGGTGATCGATCATCCATTCCATTTCCACGATGATGAAACTTCCACGACACGGAGCTGGGAACATCATTATGATCTCTTGTTTACTGGGATCGATTTTGTCGCAGATGATTTAGCGACTCAGATAACTCAGATCGTCGAGAATCTGGATAGTGAGGTCATTCATCAGCAGATTGCGCACGAGTAGTTAGGATAATTGCTCGCGTTGCACGATAAATTTGACGAAGTCTGCTTCGGTGATGATCCCAACCAGGTGGTCGTTTTCGGTGACGGGAAGACAGCCCAGTTTGTTGTCCAACATAATTCTTCCTGCCTCTTCTACCTCCTGGTTGGGCTCCACCGTTTCAATGCCGGTAGTCATGATTTCTCGTACTGTGGTGTTTTTGAGCAGTTCACGTTGTTCGGCAATCGGTAATAAACCATCGACCGTGATCGCGACACGAATCAGGTCACGATAAGAAACTAATCCGATCACATTTTTTTCGTCATCCACGACCGGGACATGCCTTACATGAAGATCCATCATCAGATCGTTGAGCCGCGCGAGATCTTCATTGGCGTGGATGCTGAAAACTTTTTCTGTCATCAAATCACTTACTTTTAACTTAGCCATACTCACCTTCCTGATAAATATTTTAAAAACCATTGAGCTGCATGGTCTGCGACTTCTTCTAACTTTCCCTCTTCTTCGAAGAGATGAGTCGCTTCCGAAATAATGGCGAGCTGCTTTTCACAAGTCAGTGTCTCGAAGGCCTGTTGGTTGAGTTCAATCACAATCTCATCCCATCCCCCGACGAGTAGTAAAGTGGGGGATTTCACCCTTTCGAGAGCGCGCCCCGCGAGGTCTGGCCTGCCTCCTCGGGAGACGACCGCTCGGATTTTACTTCCCAATTCCGCGGCAGCCATCAAGGCGGCTGCGGCGCCGGTGGAGGCACCGAAATATCCCAAGGATAATCTCTCGATTTCTTTTTGTTTGGTTAACCATTGAGTGGCTTGGATCAGTCGATCGGTGAGCAGATCGACATTGAACCGGGTGCGATATTTTTCATCCTCTTCGGGGGTGAGCAGATCAAAGAGTAGTGAACCAATCTTCGACTTTTGTAGTGCTTGAGCCACGAATTGATTTCGGGGACTATGCCGACTGCTGCCACTGCCATGGGCGAAGAGAACGATTCCTTTGGAGTGATGAGGGATGACCAGCTCCCCTTCCAATGTAGCTCGTGAAGTGGGGATTTGGATGTTCATATGATAATTTTACTGCTTTCGCGGAGGTTGTGAATATTTTTTTTCTCTATTTGAATTCCGGAGGGGGTGTCGACGTGATGACGATATTTTTTTTGAGATAGGGATGAAAAAATTCGATCTGGTGGGCATGAAGGTAGTGTCTTGCAAGAGGAAAGCCATAAAGCCTATCTCCTAGGATGGGATGTCCGATGGCGGCGAAGTGAATGCGGATTTGGTGTCGACTTCCTTTATGTATGATCGCTTCGATAAGAGAGGTTTCTGGATCGCTACGAAGCACTCGATATTCCGTGTTGGCCTTTCTTCCTTTGGGATTTGTCTGCATTTTTCTTTTATTTTTGGGATGGTGGGAGATTGGAAGATCGATGGTTCCTTTTCGTGGCGGAGTTCCTTCCACTAAGGCGAGATAGGTTTTTTTCATCTCTTCCCCTTGGCTTAAGTGGCGAAATTTTTCTAACGCTTCGGAAGTTCGAGCAAATAACAATACCCCGCTCGTCTCGTTATCCAATCGATAGATCAGCCCCGCCTCTTTCCATGAATCGCCAACTTTTGCTTGTTTCGGAAAGCGAGCGAGGACGGCATTCACGATCGTGGAGTTTTCTTTTTCTCGAAGTGGATGACAGGGGATCCCGGCCGGTTTTTCCACGGCGAGTAGATGGGGATCTTGGTAGAGGATTTTGAGTGGAATTTTTGGATTGGGGGGAAGAGTTGGATTTTTTTTCGGCAAAGGTTCCAAAAGCGCAATGTTCTCTCCACCTTTTAGCAGTAATCCCTTGCTTACTTTTTTTTGGTTAATTCGGACGATCTCAGAGAGCTTTCCTTTCCAGAATTGACGACTGGTGTTTGGAAAATTTTCGATCAGAAACTTATCGAGGCGTTGGGGAGGATCTAATTTGGGGACTTTGATGGGAGGGGTCAAGGCTTCCCTTCCAGCTGCACCTTTCCGCTCCCTTTGCAGTATGGGCATCTCTCTTTCAATCCAAAGGTTTTGAAAATGGAACGGGTAAACTCTTCATGCTCATACCCGTGATCGGAATAATGGAAGTGAGCGATCTCGTGGGCGAGGGTATCTAAGATTCTTGATTTGGGAAGGCGGACAATTTTTTTGACTCGAAGGTCGCCACGACGATTGAGGTAAGTCACTTGGGTGTGGGTGGCGATGACAACCGTGCGATTGCCAAAATAGGCATTTCCCAAGACCCGCATGATCTTACTTCGAGTCGGTTTAAAGGATCGAATCTTGCGAGGGAGGACCAGGGTCGGCATTTTCTGTTTCGCCTTGCGCAGGAAGGGGTACATCCAAACCAAATTGGGGGAGAAATCGGTCTGGAGGATAAGCTCAGCCTTACTGCGAGATTTGGGTTTTTTGGCCCCTCGCTTCTTGGCTGAACCCTTTGTTTTTATTTTGGAATTTGGCATTTTATCTTCCTTAGAACGACTCGACCGTGGCTACAAAAAGGAGGGCTCTATAAAAAAGCTCCTCCGGAGGTTCAATACTAAACTTAACTGAAAGAGAGAATTTTTTATAGTGAGATATGTAACTATGATGGCGCCTTGCGCCCTGAAAAGCAGGATTTAGGGAAATTAAAGGAGTTTATTCTCAATAAAATCAATAAGTTGTGCTTCAGTGCGCCGATAGCCAAGATCGTTCATTTCGGCGAGTCCCATCGGAGAGGTCACATTAATTTCGATCAGCTTGTTTCCAATGATGTCCAATCCGACAAAGTCCAAACCAAGTTTTTGTAGAGTAGGGAGGATCGTTTTCACGACCTCTTCATCCTGTTTGGAATATCGATAAGGGAAGGCGGATCCTCCGGAATGTAAATTCGCTCGGTGATCCCCTTTTGCGGCACGGCGGATAAAGCTGCCTACGATTTGATTTCCTAAAACAATCACTCGCTTATCCCCTGTTCGGATCGATGGGACATAGGCCTGAGCAATGACGTGGCGAGAAAAATTATCAGTGATTGATTCGAGGATGACCTGCAGGTTTTCTGTTTTTTGATGAGGGATGAGATAAATTCCGCGTCCGCCGCTCGAATCGAGTGGTTTTAAGATGGTCCCTGATTTGTTTTTGGTGACAAATTTTTTAAGTTCCCCCACCTCGGCACTCACCAAAGTATCGGGAATGATCTGAGGA
>JBGTGJ010000092.1:0-3530 GCA_041746775.1 bacterium | reverse complement strand
CTCAGATTTTTGATGATTATCGAGTAGGGGAGATGTTGATTCTCACCGATAAACAATCCCAATTTAAAGATCTCAGAATCTCCAGTCACGGGTCGCTGTTTGCTGAAGATAAAAAAGTCCCTTTATTCTTTCATGGTCCCTATATTCAGCCCGGGGTTTATCCTTATGCGAGAACGATCGACTTATATCCCACACTATTAACTCTTCTTGGAATTTCTTCCCCTGGTCCGGTGGATGGAGTTATTCGCAAAGAAATATTTTCAAAAGATTTTCCCAATTCTGTTGTTCAATATGAATTTGGAGATGATGGGATGGATGTCGAGTCATTCCAAGTTTATCTTCAAGAAAAGTTGAAAGGGTCTTTGAGTGTGTCAGAGAGAGAGAAAGCGATTCAAATTCTTTATTCAATCCAGGAATTTAACAAGCAAGGCAGAAACTAAAATCCCCCTCCATCTTTTCCTTGTGGGATTGATGATAAGGGGGATTTCATTTTTTTATTTTAGGGTCTTTTTATGACCAGCGTGATCGACCACCACCACCGCCTCGCGAGTCGCGATTTCCACCGCCACCGCCACCACTGCCGCCACGTCGATCTCCGAATCTTCCACCACCGCCGCCCGGAGCGCGTGGTTCCATCGGTCGAGCTTCGTTGACCTTTAAGGCCCGTCCACCGATATCTTTGCCGTTTAAGGCTGCGATAGCGGCTTCTGCCTCATCATCGTTTGCCATTTCAACAAATCCAAAACCTTTTGATCGGTCCGAGAATTTGTCTTTAATGACCTTAGCTGAGCTTACTTCACCGTAAGGTGCAGCAAGTTCGTTGAGTTGGGCATCATCTACCGAATATGGCAGATTACCCACGTAGAGTTTTTTACTCATATATAAGGACTCCTTCACAAAATGAGTAGGTTATACTTAAGCTTCTTTCTCTTATTGTTGAGGAGAAATATCGGAAGGGCTTATGGTTAGCTCGACAGATTATCATCATCCTAGACTCATAAAAGACAGAATGCCCATAATAATTAACATAGATCCCCTGTTCGGGCAACCTCATATTAAAAAAAATTGAAAAGATTTTGGTGAGACGCAAAAAATAAAAATTAAATCTAATAGGAATTTCACTCACTTCAACATGATGAATTGAGGATATTCCTCCCGCCTAGATACGATAATTGAGGGTTTCTCTCCCCATATTTTTGGAGAGGTCGATTAAAAGTTAAATAATTTCAATAATATAATTATATGGTACATAACTTGCTTTATGTACAGGGCATTGTCGTGAAATACGACTTCATTCAATCTTAGGGGGATTTATGGCAATAGGTTTCGGGTTATCTTTTCAATTAAATGGTTCTAATCCAGCTCCATCCACTCAAGATCATGATGATGTTCCACGAGGAATTTCTGGTTTTAATTGGGATCGATTGGATAAAACCAAAAACGAAGCTTCGGCAAAAAATAAAAAGCTCCATTCTAAAACGGTATCAAAAAACAAACAGAAAACTGGTGCTCATGCTCAAGCGAGATTAAGCCAGATTACGCAGAGGAATATTCGAAATAATAAAACGAATTTCTCTTCTCCTTTGAAATCAGAAATTCAAAAGGATCAACAGAAGCTTCAATTATTGGCAAAAGGATTTAGAGATCCTGCCTTGGCACTTAAAAATAATAATTTTTATCGTTTTTACGCAAAAGTGATGGGTAAGTTGGAAAAATATCCTCATCTCAATGCGAAGGATAATATTCGTGCGAAAGAAATTCTAGGTAAGGAAGCGATCAGTCAGCTCGATCAGACGCGTCAAATTCAAGAGGCTTTAATTGTGAAAGGGTATGGGAAATCGCTTGGGCTTTATGGTGCGGATGGGAAAAGTGGCGCTTTTACAAAACTCACTCTTCATACTTACGGCTTGGATCATGGAATTATAGGTGACAAGAACATCATTAAACATCTTCTGAATTCTGCACGACAAGAGGTGGGATTAAGCAATGCTCCAGTCAATCTATCGCCAGTGACGTCGCCTGCTCGGGAAACTGAGCCTAGACAAGAGTTTGATCCAAATAATCTAGAAAATAAAAAGTTGTTAGATGAGCATCAAGTAGCTGTCTAAACTTTAGAACAGACCTATAGTTAATGCGCTTAAACTTGATATAAAAAATTTATGACACCACCAGGCCTTTGCCGAAAACTGAATCTCCCCGACGACGAATGCCAACAGGTGTATCGGGATGCGATGGAGCAGAAAAAGGCCGATGAGGCGCTTCCGTCCACTCCTGGTTTACAAAATAAAATCGTTCGCTCCCTAATTTCAGGAAAAAGTTTTGAAGAATTCCAGACTTCACTCGATGCCAACGAAAAAACTCGTCTCCAGCAACGTTCTCTCCAAAGTACTAATCTCGGTTTTTATTCCGAAAAAAAAATATGGGATCGGACCTCGCGGCTTTGTCAGCAAAGGCCGAACGGCTGTTTGCGCAATTTGCATGAAGATCTTTATGGTCCTCCAAAAATTAGAATGCTCCATGTCGGAGTGGGGGCGCCACGTACAGGCCAGGTTTCGGTAATGATGAATTTTCAAGGGGCTGCTGTGATGGATGGTAGGGGGGAAGGTATTTCCCAAGGTCACACTTATTTTGGTTCGTTTGGTTGGGATTATTATTCTAGTTTTCAGTTTAAAGATTTATTCGACAAAGATTCTAAGATACCTCAATCTTCGATTCAGCATGGACAAGGATTAGTCAAGGGGTTGATCTTCAGTATCTGGCCTCACCTTGAGATTAATCATCTAGATCCGCTCAATCAATTCAGTGGAGATATTTTAAATCAGATTAAAAGAGTATCTGTCGATCAAACGCAGCTAGGAACAACCTTGTCACTTTCTTTGAGATTACCGATTGAAGATTATCGTTTACAAAATCTAGTGACACAAATTTCCAAATCACGACCCGGGGCAGCGGTGACTTACCAGAAAATAGTTGGAGAAGAGGGAAAGAATGAAACTCGTCTTTTGATCCAATATCCAAAAATATTGGGTGATCGGCCGATGGCGACCTTAAGCCCCTTGGATCCTGCAAAAATTCCACAGCTTACTACCTCCGAAATTGTAGAGAATAAGGTAGAAGTGGGGGATTTCGAGCTGTTCTCTTGGGCAGACGCGAAGAAAGAAGAGAGTACTTCACAAGTTTACTTTGTCGATTTTTCCTCATCTGGAGTTCAGGCTCATTATCTCGATCGTATTGCCTATTTTAGTGAGTTCGATCCAGGAGTTGTTCTGCCAAAAGACCAAAAAGATTGGATCGATAAAGCTCCTCAAGGGCTTCGCGATGGTCACAACTTGACATCGAAGCAGATTGCCGAATTTTTTAATCAGGTTCCCACACTTGAAAGTCGTGAACAAGAGGAGTCATTACGTGAGTATCTTTTAAAGATTGGCTTCTTAAAAAAAGATGACAAAACGGGAAAATATTTCGGGTCTGATTTTGACATGCTTTTGACCACTTACCAGACGGATAACCAAGAAGAGCGAAAAAAGATC
>JBGTGJ010000091.1:0-29816 GCA_041746775.1 bacterium | reverse complement strand
TTATCTTCAATTAGGGCATGAAGTAGCGGTCGTTGATAATCTTTCTTCGGGAAACAAAAGTAATTTAGATCCTAAAACAAAATTCTTTGAAAACGATATCCGCGACTCTGAGATTCAAAGTGTATTCGCAAAATTCAAACCCGACCTCCTGTCTCTTCATGCTGCCCAAATCGACGTGAGAAAGTCTGTCACCGATCCAGCCTTTGATCTACAAGTCAATGGTTTGGGAATGTTGAATCTGCTCGAACAAGCAAGAATTCACCAAGTGAAAAAAGTGATTTTCGCCTCTTCCGGCGGAGCAATTTATGGCGAGCAGAAAATTTTTCCTGCGGATGAAGATCATCCGACTCAACCCTCGAGCCCTTATGGCATCACCAAGCTAATCGGCGAAAAATATCTTCACTTTTATCGATCCACTTACAATATCCCAACCGTCATCTTGCGTTATTCCAATGTCTACGGCCCTCGTCAAAATCCGCATGGAGAAGCCGGGGTGATTGGCATTTTTATTTCCAAACTATTGGCAGGGGAGATTCCTACGATTTATGGGGATGGGATGCAGACGCGAGATTATGTTTTTGTAGAAGATGTGGTTCAAGCCAATGTGTTGGCGCTAAAAGAAGGGGTACGAGGAACCTATAATATTGGGACCGGTCAAGAGAGCACCGTTGTAGAAATTTTTAACCATTTGACTCAACTCCTTCGTATCCCATTATCTCCACAATTTGCTCCCGCTCGGGCGGGGGAGCAAAAAAGGAGTGTGATTTCGTCCCAAAATATTTTTCGGGACCTTGGATGGGAAGCGAAATATCCATTGCGAGATGGATTAGCCAAAACGGTCGAATATTTTAAGAAAAGAGGTATTTCATGAAAAAGGTTTTAGCATTTTCTTTCTTTTTATTAATTTCTTCCACGATGGTTTACGCTAAAGCTCCCAAAGATTTTAAGATCCTTTATAAGTCCTCCGCTGGGGAAATTGAAAAGGGGACCAAGGAGCAAATGGAGGTATCTCAAGGGAAAGTTACCGTTAATCGAAGTGCGGTTCAGATAGGAAGCAGCGAGCTTTCTCAAACTTCTCGAGATTATAAGGTGACACCCGAACAACTCGATCGGCTCTATCAGATCGTTTTAGATAGCGGATTTGCTACTTGGCCTGCGACAGCGGAAGGCTCTCATGGCAGCCAGACGGAAGAGTCTTTCCAGATTACTTCAGATGGAAAGACGGTGACTCATCAACGTTGGGAAGTTGGGAACGAAGAAAAATTTAGAACGCTTTTTAAAAATTTTAATGATTGGTTTAACAGTATTCGAACGGCATGGTTCTAATAGTTCATCGTCTCTTCAATCCCCTGAACGACTCTCGAAACCGAAGGTAAGTAATAATTCTCTAACTGAAAATACGGCATCTGTGTGTCGTACCCCGTGATTCTTTTCACCGGGGCCTTCAAATGCAAAAACGCCTTCTCCATCAGCAACGCTGAAATCTCTGCCCCCAAGCCCAAGGTGCGAGGGGCTTCATGGACGACGATCGCTCGTCCTGTTTTTTGCACGGAACTCATCAAGGTTTCATGATCGAGCGGGGAGAGTGTCCTGAGATCGATGACTTCGATGGAATATTCCTTCTCCACTTTTTCAGCCGCCTCCAACACGACAGGCATCATTGCACCATACGCGATTAAAGTAAGGTCTATTCCTGGACGAGCAATCTTCGCTTTTCCAATCTCTATTTTTAAGTCTTCGGAAATTGCTTCCTTGATACTTCGATAAATTTTCTTTGGCTCCATGAAGATGACTGGGTCTGGATCGCGAATTGCCGCGAGCAAAAGCCCATAGGCGTCGGAAGGGGTGGAAGGGATGATGACTTTGAGCCCCGGGGTGTGAACATAATAACTTTCTCTACTTTCGGAGTGATGTTCGAACGCACGGATCCCCCCTCCATACGGCATCCGAATCACCATCGGCATCGGGTATTCACCGCGACTGCGATTGTGATAGCGCGAAACATGCTCTTCAATCTGATGAAAAGCCTGGTAAGCGAAACCAGAAAATTGCATTTCGGCAATTGGCTTGAGCCCGTAGATTGCCATTCCGATCGCGCACCCCACGATCGCCGATTCTGCAAGCGGTGTATCCATCACCCTTTCCGATCCAAATCGTTCCTGTAATCCTTCACTGGCGCGAAATACCCCTCCTGATTTTCCCACATCTTGTCCGAGTAGAACCACCTCGGGATCGGATTGCATCCCTTTCTTCAGTGCAAGGTTGATGGCTTGCACGATCGTCACTTTGTTAGGTGTGGTTTCAGCCATGAGAAACCCCTTTGATCACAGGAGAGTTATTGTTTTGAGCTAACGCTTCTTCCCGTTGTGGTTTGAGTATCTCCGGAAAATTTTCATACATGTAGGTAAACATCTCGTCGGGAGTTAAATTTTGGCAAATCGCTTCTGCCTTTTCGGATTCTTTTTTGAGGTATTCCGATATCTGCTTCACTAATTCTTGACGCTCACCCGGTTGAATCACTTTTTTTGCGACCAGATATTTTTCAAAACGATCGATCGGATCTCTTTTCTTCCAGGCTTCACATTCTTTTTCATCTCGATAACGAGTTGGATCATCAGCAGTGGTATGAATTCCTAATCGGTAAGTAAGATATTCTAACAACTGAGGCCCTTGCCCTGAGCGAGCTTTTTCCAAAGCGGTTTTGCAAGACTGATAAACTCCCAAGATATCGTTGCCATCGACTTGCATCCCCTCAAATCCATAAGCGAGCGCCTTTTGCGCTAGCGTGGCACTTTTGGTTTGGTCTTTTCTGGGTGTGGAGATGGCCCACTCATTATTCTGGCAAATGAAAACAGTTGGGGTCTGGTAGACGCCGGCAAAGTTCATCCCTTCATGAAAATCCCCTTCACTGGTGGCTCCGTCGCCGAAGTAGACAGCGATGGCGACTTTATCTTTTTTAATCTTTGCTGCCATTCCTATCCCCACGGCATGTAAAATTTGTGAGGCACATGGGACGGCAAAGGGGAGGGTGTGAAGTTTGCGGGGGTAGCGGTTTCCTTCTTCGCTTCCCATAAAGAAGAGAAAGAAAGTGCTTGGCTTAATGCCACGAGAAAGCATGACACCATGTTCGCGGAATGAAGGGACAGCCCAATCGGTCGGTTCCAATGCCGCTGCCGTCCCAATATTCACCGCCTCTTGTCCTAGGGCTGGGGCGTAGGTACCCATTCTTCCTTGCCGCTGCATATTGAGTGAGCGTTGATCAAACTCTCGCATCAGTAGCATGTTTTCGAACATTTTTTTGAGTTGAGAGGTAGAGAGCTTTGGCTCCAGCGTAGTATCGACTCGCCCTGTTTCATCAAGAATCGAGAGGTGTTTTACCGAAAAATTTCCAACAATTTTTTCTGGCATATATCCTCCTCACAGATTCAGATCTTTTTAGTATCGAGGACAGCCGAGTTTGGATAGAATTTGATTAACTTTCAACTAATCTAATTTTACCTAGCTTACGGCTGAAACGCTAGACGATTGAAAATAAAAAAATGACTCAATGCACTACTTGATTGGGAGCGAGTTCAGATGAATAACAAGCGATTTGAAATTTTCCGCTGGTTTGGTATTCCGATTCGTATCGATTTGAGCTGGTTATTGATTCTTTTTTTAGTGACCTATAGTTTGGCTGTCGGTTTTTTCCCAGAACATCATCCAGGATATCCTTCGCTCATTTATTGGTTGTTAGGTCTGATCACGGCGGTTGGGTTATTTTTCTCCATTCTGTTCCACGAAATGTCACACGCTCTAGTCGCTCGGCACTACAAAATCAAAATGGACGGGATCACTTTATTCATCTTTGGAGGGGTAGCTGAAATGCGAGAGGAACCCCATTCTCCCAAAGCTGAATTTTTCATGGCAGTTGCGGGGCCTGTGGCGAGCCTCTTTCTTTCCGCATTATTTTTTCTGATGAATCGTGGAATTCCTACTTTGAATGAGTCTTCTTTGTCGGGATTAATTTTTCGTTATCTTGGAATGATGAATCTAATTTTGGCGATATTTAATATGGTCCCTGCATTTCCACTCGATGGAGGGAGAATCTTTCGGTCGATCCTTTGGGGAATCAAAAAAGATTTTGTTTGGGCCACCAAAATCGCCGCTCGTGTGGGGAGGGGATTTGGTTGGTTGCTCATTATTTATGGTGGGTTTCAGATGTTTACCGGTCTCCTTTTTGGAGGATTTTGGTATATCCTGATCGGTTTTTTCCTCAAAAGGGCCTCACAAATGAGTGAAGAACAGCTAGTTTTAAAAACCACTTTAGAAAAAATTCCGGTGACTAGTTTGATGCACACCCGTTTTACTCAATTTAAAAAAGGGGATTCGCTGATCAATTTGGTGGGGATTTTGACTAATAAAAATCTGCTGTCGGTTTATCCGGTGGTGGAAAACGAACATTTGATCGGATACCTTTCCATTGCCAAGCTTCAACAGTTAACTCGAGATCAGTGGGGAAAACATCAAGTGGAGGATATCTTTGAATCCGATTTTTCTTCCAAGTCGATCGATTTTAAAGCCAACGCGTGGGAGGCATTTCAAAAGATGGCCGAGGAAAAGTTGAATAATCTTTTTGTCACCGATGGTGATGATGTGAGAGGGATCGTGGCAATCGAGGATATGGCCCATTATGTGGGAAAAATTACTTAATGCTTCTTTTTTCTCCACGCCAACATTAATCCAATTGGCAACAAAACGAGAAAGTTTAAAAGTTTTCCATTGCTGCTAGCCAAGTTGAGAGCACATCCAGCAGCAGCCCCCGAACCGATATCGACAATCGGCCCTTGAGTTGGCTCACCCGTGGCAACGCTAGGGTTGGGATCGCACAGATTACCTAAACCATCCTCATCATCGTCGGTCTGATCGGCATTGCTAATCGTTGGGCAGTTATCCTCGGCGTTCGCTTTACCATCCGCATCCGAATCATTGGGATCGGCAGGTGGAGGGGTGACCACAGGGTTATCGGAGGGGTTCGTCTCTGGCATGGTCTCGGGTTGAGTTTCTGGCTCTTCTGGCTGAGTTTCAGGTTCTTCCGGTTCTTGTGGGGGAACTACTTCACCAACGGGGATATCTGAGGGACGAGGAATTTTTACATTAAAAAGCGGTCCAGTTACAATAATTGAGGGGCCTTGACGCTCACAGGCATCTCCCACTCCATCTCCATCAGCATCGGCTTGGTCAGGATTGGCTTTATTGGGGCAATTATCGGGGCAGGCATCTCCGATTCCATCATTGTCGGAATCTCTTTGATCACGATTAGCGACATCAGGACAATTATCATTGTCGCCTGCTTTTCCGTCTCGATCTGGATCATCTAGTGAGATTATCGAAACTCCTTCACGTTCAATGATCGATCCTTCGGCTCTTTGATAGGCATGAGATCGCTTTTTAACTTTGATAGTAAACCCTTTGAGTAGAACATTGGGGACTTTCACCACAAAGGCATATTGCTCATCTCTTAACCCGGTTGCATCAATAATGACTCGCGAAGCAGGTGAGCCATCAATGACTAAATTATGCCCATCTTTATTGGGATCTCCATCGATTGAACTATCAATCACTATTGGGTCTTTTAACGTGATTTTATAAACACCCCCCGAAGAACTGGGGGAAAAGCTGATATTTTCAGTGCAAAACCGATCTGATTTTAAATTAAAATTATCAATTTTATATCGAAGGGAACCTTCAGAACCTGCATTGTCTTCTTCATTGCTGACTTTGCAGCTACGAATACGGTCGGTAATGTCTTCAGCGGATTGAGCAACTTTAGCAAAAGGTCCTATCAAACTCAGGGCCGCTATTAAAATTAGTATTAATGACCGCATAAGAGACACCTCCCAATGATTGGATTTGGCCTTGGCGCAGTGCGAAAAAGTTCAAGGCCTTCACTAATTTAAGTATCGGTTCTATCCCTAAATAGTTGCGCAAATAAAACCAAAACAATTTATTTCATTTTTTCTCACAACTTTTTTGAAATCTGCCGATAACTAGGGGGAACAGCGTGTGACCAGGTGCATGAAGTCCCTGGTTTATTAACTAGGAGGTTAAGATGGCAGGCGCAGATCCCAAAGTAACTCAAAGTAGCTCACCAGCTTTTAATTATCGAGATCCGAGAAGTTATGATCTCAATATTGAAGGAACTTACAATCAGTCAGGCCTCGATGGGGCGAATAATTCTCATTCGGGTGGTGGGGTAGGAATCAGTGCCGGGCCGCGATTTAAGGTTCTTCCCAAGCTCACCATATCTGGGCTGTTTCGTTATGATTTTTCATCGTTATCACGAGGTCGGGGGAGTGATACTGATAGCAATTTATCTGTCCATGGCTTTGGTGTTGAAGGAAAAATAAGTTATCAGCTCATTCTTAATTTGGTTTCGATTGGCGCCAACATCTTCTTAGGAGGAGCTAAGTATGATGCAAGTGCGGTTCAAATTGGCGGATTTAGAGAACTAGTGCCGCTTTCCAGCTTAGCGTTTCGCTTCGGTGCTGGGGTGCAAGTGGGGATTTGGGATGATGTCTTCAGCATCGGTTTTAGATTCCTTTATGATACCGGAGTGAATCTTAACTTTAACGCCGATCGTGATGCCGGTTTTGCTGACAAATCGGCGAGCGCCCAAATCATTCAACCTACTGTTGGTGTCAATGTTACAAGATTAGCCTGCAAAATTCCAAGATTATGTCGTGAGCCTGAAGATGTGGTTGCATCTGAAGAAGCAACGCCAGCACCAGCGGCTCCTGCGGCACCGGCAGCTCCTGTAATCCCCGCTCCTAAAGCTTCCGCCGAACCGTCTCCCGTGGTTTCATCTAAGACAGGTATGGCTCTCTTCGAAGAGCAATTAGCCAAGGCGCAAGCCGAAGTTGGAGCTGCAAAAAGTGCAGAAAACTCTTCGCGCGAAGAGCTGAAGGTTTTGGTTCGGGATTTAAGAGGCTCAAGCGAAGTCGAGGCCCGAAAACGAGTTCGGTCAGTGAGAAACTTTTGGCGAGAGGCGAATAAGAGCCGAGATAAAATTGATGTGATAGTGATTAAACTTCGTGAAGAAATAGAAAATATAAAAGGTGTTGCCGAGAAGCGAAAAGCAGAGAACTTGTTAGCAAAAATCCAAAAACAAGCAAATGTTGCGAACGAGCATGCTCGCTTGGCCTGGGATAATGCAAATAAGGCGTTTACCTTGTATAATAGTAAGTATGGTAAAAAGATCCCGCTCGAATTTTCGGATGTTAAACCGAAACAAAGAGCAAAAGTGTTTACAAAACCAGAAGTAAGCGCTGAAGCAGTGAAGGTAAGAATTCCTAGAAAAAAGACTCCAGTAAAAGTTCAAGCTGCTGGCGAAGATGCAAAGCCAACCGAAGCTGAGAAAGCCCAACAGGCTGAAGCTGAAAAGGCTCAACAAGCTGAGGCTGATAAAGCAAAGCAGGCTGAAGCTGATAAGGCCAAGCAAGCTGAGGCTGATAAAGCCAAAAAAGTTGCTCCCAAACCTACCGGTGGACATAAAGTTGAAGAAGATGATGATGATAAAGGATGCATAGGCTGTCCGAAGAAATAGGTTGGAACTAACGGAAACGACCGCCGCCGGAGATCACTCGAAGGCGGCGTTTGGAAGAGCCGGAGGTTTCTAATACCTTCATAATTTCTTGATCATCATTGGCCGCTTTTTGAATCTTGCCTTCTTCTTGATCGATCAATTCACGACTCATATCTAATCCATACGCATTTAAGATCGGCTGAATTTCCGAATACTGTTGTAAGATTGAGCGACGAACCGATTCAAATCCTGACTTAGCAGCCCCTGCGCGAGTCCAGAAGGCGAAGGGGTTCATCTGAAAAAAGTCGGCATCATCTTCTTTAGGTTCAATCAAAATAATATCACCTTTAAAAGAGGGATCTGATTCGTAGCGTTGAATCGCATCTTTCAGTCTTGAATGATAAAGGGTTCGAAAAACCTGATTAAAAACTCCAAATACCCCATTGTCGGTCATTCTTTTATCTTTGGTGTAATACCGTTTTTTCTCACGCAAGAATTCAATATTCACAATATTTTTTAGCGGACGGAACGGGTTATAACAGATAATCAGTTCGGCCCCTTTTTCAATCGCTAGGTCGATGTTGGCGGTCTTTAAAACTCCTCCATCGATGTAATCAATTCCCTTGATTCGAGCCGGTTTGTAAAAGCCGGGCAGGGCGGTAGAGGCCATGACCGCTTCGCTGATGGTCACATCATTCTTTTCATCCCAACCAAAAATCGCTCTATCAGAACTGTCGAGCGACATGGCGCAGATATAAAGATCTTTTCCACGAACTCTTTTTAAAACTTTGAAGTGATTGCTTAAATTATTGCGCTTCATATTTTCGCGCAAAAAATTCTCAATCGGTCGATTGTCAAAAAAACCAGTCGGAAGTGCGCTTAAGATCGATGGGGCTGAGCGGTCTGAATAAACGGCCCGCGCGAACGGTTGAACCATTTGCTCATAGTTGGAATAGGTCGGTTCTTGAAGAAATTGGTATAACCCTTTGCGCAACTTCTCTTTAATGTTTGGAAAGGCGCGAATAAAGTCGAAGAGAAGGGCTGGAAAATAGGACACTCGATTGAGCAGGTATGCGAGAGGGCGTTCAATCAGCTCTTTCCAATTGGGGTAGTAAATTTCTAGCGGAGTCAGTTGAGAAAAATTTTCACTGGTGCCGTCTAAACTTTTAAGGATTTCTTCGGGAGGAATTCCCCCGGCTAAAGAGGAGGCTAGAAGGCCACCTGCCGAAATGCCAACATAAATATCAAAATCAGTCACCTTGCGGTTAACCAAAAAGTCATTCAATGCCTTGAGACCGCCCGTCTTAAAAGCACCACCGGAAATAGCACCACCGGCAAGAACCAAGGCGATTTTGCTATGATTCTTTTTCTTGGATAGGTCGCTTTTTTGAACGATTCGTAGTCCCAAGGATTCATCCTTTATCGGTTATTCGCGATGTCTGCTGACCGAGATACGATGCGAGTTTGGTAAATTTAAAGGAAGAGATGATTTTTGAGTTCTATTCAGGTTGACACGTCATGTCAACGGTATCTTTTTGTGACATGAGTTTTTTTAGATCTCATTTTTTCGCATTTGTAAGATTCTGCGTAGATTGGGTTTGTAATCCTCATAGGCGCTGTAACCTGCCTTATAGTTTTTCCAGGCCGCATCACGATTTTTTTCCTTGAGAGCGATCTCTCCAAGTAGGTAATGGGCATAAGCCTGCCAAGCAGGGTTGGGTTGATGAGAAAGAAATTGTTCAAACCATGTTTTTGCCGTCGGATATTTTTTTGCTCGATAATCATTAAGCCCCAAATAATAGCGGGCGACATTAATTTCCGGCGCTTCTTGGAGAACCGCTTCTAAAACCTTTTTCGATTCGTCATATCTTCTCAACATCGACAAGAAATTTCCCTTTAAATTTTTCATGATGATGTTGGTCGGATATTTTCCCAAGATTTTATCGGCGAGAGGGAGACCGGAGGAGGCATTATTACTTTCGCTGTAGACAAAGGTGAGGGCTGCGGTGGCTAGGTCGGGAACCATCGTTCCTTCCGCGATCGATTTTTGTATCTGTTCAATCCCTTCTTTTCGGCGGTCTTTGAAGAAGGGGAGAAATTTGAAACGATTGGTGAAGACACTTCTCCAGTAAGCGAATAGCCCTAACCCCATTTGAGGATCGACAAACTTTGGATCTAATTCGATCGCACGATCAAGGCACCCTTTGGCCTGATTGGCCTCTCCAAGTGCTTTCAGGGCCTTATCTTTTCGGATATAATAAAACCCCCGCAGCCCGCTGCTAGCGCCACATAAAAATTGATCCCAAGCGCTGGCGTTCTTATTACCAGCAATCTTGTCGACCAAGATTTTATTTCTCTTTTGCACCTCTTCAAAATCGTGATCTAAAGTGAAATCAAAATTTTCAAACATTTTGGTGTTGTATGTTGCCATTAATCCGAAGGTGCCTAGAGGAGAGTTGGGATATTTTTTTTCGAGAGAAGAAAAATACTGGATCGCTTCGGGGTATTGCCTACTAAAGATCAAAGTTTGTCCATCAGCCGCTTCTTGGAGGATCGTTTCGGTTGCTCCTTGAGGGATCTGTTTAAAGCCAGAGAGGAAGGGGATAAGTAAGAGAATGAGTGAGAAGCGTTTCAATGGACCTCCAGGTATTTAAATTTGAAATTCAAAGCACGAAAACCGAAACAAATTCTAAATCCAAATGTTCCAATATTCCAAACGTTTTGGATCTTAAATTTCGGTCATTAAAAAATTATTTCGGATTTCATGCTTCGAATTTAAAATTTGTTTTTTTGAATTTGAAAAATTCAAAAAAAAACATGGGCCCCTTCAGTAATAAATACCAAAAGGACCCATGTTGGACCTGGGATGAGGAGAACTTATTTCAAAATCATTATTCGATGCGTATTACCGCACCGTTTATAATCATACCGGGGGAAGCCAAAAAACTCAAGCCCTGTCCTGCCTCTATTAAAGTTTCTCCATCCACCTCCATAAAAATTCCACTAGGGGAGCTGACGGACATCGACATCGGAACCTGAACCCCTAGGGTCGTTACCCCCCTTAAAACGGTCCCACGGTTATCTTCTTGAGGACAAGTGAGGCAAATCCCTGAGAAATTGTAACGGGGGTTGTCCGTGATTCCCGTATTGCTCAGCCGGAGGGTGGCAAAAAAATCCAATAAAATCGATTGGAAATCCACCCCTGTCCCATTTTCGATGTTGTCGACCCCATGGTACCCATCTTGTAGCAACCGATGTAATAAAGTCGAACCTGTAGAGGATCTCGCATAACGCCCTAAATTAGCCTGTTCATAGAGGTATCGGAAAAGCAGATAAGCCCCCCCTCTTTGAGCGACGGAGGTCCCCTGCGTCAAAGGGGCTTCGGTCGGGGCTTTGAGGTATAAACCGACGCGAGAGGGGTTTTCGGTACTGGTTTGACTCATGGATCCATCTGCTTGCAGGTCTTCCATCAAGTGGCTGATCCCTTCATTGGCCCACATCTCTTCCCCCCCATCGTTATTGATCAAGACATGCTGATTAAAGCTGATCATATGCTGAAATTCATGGGTGAGAACGGTAGGGGCAATATTAGAAAGCCAGAACCCTTCATCGAGTGGGGTCCCAAAGGTGCCATCGGTATCGGGGGTACTGATCAATAGAATTTCCTGTTGATTGCTCGAGGTAGAACCACCCGAGGGGAAAAGATCGGAGCCGTAAAAATAACCGGTGACATAACCGCCACCACTGGTTCCCAATTGATTGACCGCAGGGGTGAAGAGAACCGAGATGGTCCCATTTTTATCGACATCTGATTCATTTCCAAGAAGTTCTCGCTCAAAAGGGATTTTCTTATCAAAGTCGTTGATAATCGAGGAGAGTTTATCCAGCGTCAAGGTACCTTCCACCGAAGTGTCGATATAATAGACGACATTGGGGGTACGGGTCAGTTCCACGCCGCAGACTGATTGATACTTTGAAGTGTCGGATAAGGAGCCTAGGACATAAAACCAAAAACCTCTTCCATCGGCGCAGGGGGCCAACGCTGCTTGGGCAAATTTTGAAGGACTAGGTGGAAGGTCTAAAGAGGAGAGTTGAGCCTCTTCCAATCTTAACCGTTGATGTAAAGCTGTGGTAGGATCTGATTCCTCCTCGGTTTCATGGAATAAATCATGATCCTCCGAAAGAATTTCTAGTCCCTTGTTACCACTACTCCCGAGTGCTCCCACCTCAACATTGAAGCTGCTTTTTTCTAAATTCGAAGAGATTAAAAAGATCGAAAATTTTTCACTTCCGGACAGGGTCGAAAAGGAGATCTGAGTTCGGTTTCCACTATTGAAGTCGAGTGATCTCACTTCCCCTTCATACATTCCTCCTCCTAAAGGTGGGGTGTTCGAGCTTACTTCGGTGCCTGATGAAGAACCTCCACAAGCAGAGATAAGGCCCAAGAATATCAATAGGATTAAAAATCTGAGTTTGGCTGGAAATGCATAGGGGGTTCTAAAAATTGCGGACTTCACGGCATTCCTCCTGTTTTTTCAAGGTGGAAGTGCGCGGGGAAGGCTTCTCAACCTCTTAACAAAGCAAGGGGAATGCCAAAATGATAATTAAAAAAATATATTAATAATATTTAATAATATCAATAAGTTGTAATTATCATATTGAAATAACATTAGTGATATTTCTATTTTTTAATGGGGTTAAATAAACCCATAAAGTTATTTTGATGACTTTAACTTATTGATTTTTAATTAATTTTAAATTTCTTCTCGAAATAAAATATGGTGGGGTTTTTTTACTAATCTTCAGAAAATGATTTTTTCAAACTTGAGGAGGAGGGGATGAATCGCCATACGATGAAATCAATTTTCATTTAAATGGCTGAAATATTTGTAATCCAAAAGGCAATTCAATGAAAACATTGCAACCAATGGCTTAATACATTCATTTTCTAAAATATGTTGACGTTTTTTAAAAATGAAATTACCAGAGTTAAATTGAAAGTTACTTTCATTATGACACCTTTTCGAATTCATCCCGATGCCCAATCCCTTGTCGACCAAACCCTTGCCAGGGCCGCCAAACGGCAGTTTTTTGGATGGGTGCGGAATAGTCAGGCGGAGGCGGTTACTGAGATTCACGAGGTATTTTCAATAGCTGCTTCCATCAAAGAGATCGCATCAGGATCCCCTCAAAATGAAAAAGTTTTAGACTTAGATGAAGCCCGTCTTGCCGTTGCGGCGCTTAATCTCGCTGTTTTAACTTCAGGTGATCGGGTTGAACGCTTGATTGCTGCAAATGAGGCAAAAGAGGCTAAACAAGAATTAAAGAAGGTGGTGCTTCAAATCAAAGAAAGCTCTGTTCGCGGAGAAAGTTTGGCAAACGAACTACTCGATCATGCGGTGCAGCGGGCTCGTGGAGGATCTGGTCACAGAAATCGGAAAGCCATTACTTTTGCTGCCCAAAAACAGATTTGGGAGCTCTTCAATATGCCTGTAGTACTCAAATTAGATCCACGACCGGGTCTTAATGTTGTGGATGCAGTCTTTGCCTCTTTGGCCCTTAATTTTCGGAGTTCCAATGATGTGTTATGGGGCCACGCCTTTGCGGCGCAAAGAGGGGCGACGGCAGCGTTGAAAAGTCTTGTCGAGATTGAAGTTCCTCAACAGAAGCTTGTCATAAAATAGATTTTTCTTTTTTCCCTCTTTTATTCGTAATCTTCGTTCAGCGCTTTTAAGAAACTGACCAACGCTGAAATATCTTCCGGCTTGAGACTCATCTGTAAAAATTCTCGTGGCGGATTTCTCATCAGGCCTGCTTGGGCATGTTCAGAGAAATCGATATAATGTTGAATCACTTGATCTAAGGTATCGAAACTTCCTTCATGCATGTACGGGGCGGAGTGCCCTGAATCTCGTAGGTTGGGGGTTTTAAACATGCCAATAGTAAAAGGGAGAATCTGTTCAGGTGCACACGAGCTAACGAGTGAATCTAGCTGTTCACAAAGTAAGTTTTGCAGAGCCGATTGAGGGGTAGGGATGAACGGGTTACCGAATACATTCCACATCCCTAAATCGGTATGCCCCGGTTTACTGAGATCTGGGATGTCTAAAAACATTCCCGATCCAGCAGGATTCTGTGCATTCGCGGTAAGATAAAGAGAAGCATTGTCATTTCGAGTGAAGAAGTCTGGGATAAAAAGATTTTGAAAATTGTTCTCACCATGAATTTTGTCATACTCCGCCTGTGTCACACCGGTGTTGTGAAAACGAAAGTCTGAAAACAGTGGTGCGGCATGACAGGCGAGACAATTTCCGATATGCCCCGAATTTCTTTCTTCAATGGAAAGAGTTGAAGCTGCCGGTTCTCGTAAAAAGGTTTTTAACCCTTCGAGCTCCAACGGTCCAAAAGTAAAATTTTGAAAATGGAAACGGAATGTTCCTTCGGAATTGTTGATAAATAAAGGGGGCGAGAGTTGATCTAACATCTGACGCAAGCGTCGTGTGTAGTTGAGATGACTTTCCCCTTCGGCCGGTTTTCTTGGTAAATTATTTTTGGCGAGGAACCGATCATAGGGGGAGGCATTAAACTCCCCAGCTTCATCCTGAGTAAAAATCAGGTTGTTCACATACGCCCCAATCAATCGTGAGACCGCCTGTAATACGGCATCATTGGTAGCGGTGGTAACATCGATTCTAAATTCTTCTGGAAGTCTTAATGCTTCTGGAATTTCCTGAAAAGTTCCTAATAACAAGGTTTTGTAAGGAATGAATTCGAATTCACCTGCCAATTCACTTCGTCCGTCATCCTCACGAACCACTTTGGCAATATGACTCACCGCCCCTAATTGCTCTGGCGGTAGCCAACCGAAATTTCTTCCCGTCAATGTCCCGCGAACTAGGTCTTCGATCGAGGCGAATTCACCATCAAAGTGAAGAAAAAGAGAACCGGGAGCTTGGGTAGAATTGACCAGCGGAGGGGAATTTCGAGGAGTAAGAGTCTTGCCATCACCGCGATCGGGGATAGGGGAGCGCCGGGCAAAATCATTGTAGCTGCGCATTCCTCCGCCAAAAACTTCAAGTTGTTGGTCTACTAAATGGCAAGCCGCACAGTTCATCGATTTGCCAGCAAAAGGGCCCGGCAACGCGGTCTGTGTGGTTTGGGTCAGCGACATGATCGGATCGCCGAGCGAGAGTTCGCTATTGGGGTTTCCTCCCGAATGAATGGCAAAGAATTGAGAAAATCTCGTTTCTAAAAATAGTCGCTCTCCAATCATCACTTCGGCTGGGTCTTCCGGTGGGGGTGTCACCACTTGGATGGTTTCCGCAGGGCCGATGCAGGCAAGGAGTGTTAATCCGAAAGTCATCAAAAGAGGGTATTTGAAAAACCGAAGTCTCATGAGGGGGTTTCCTTCTATAAGTGAAAGTAATTTTCAACTGATGGGCCTAAAAAATAATCTCTAGCCTGTCAATACAAATGGGCAACATTGACATCTCGGGATTTTTTTGCCAAACAGTGGCCATCTTATTGAAAGTTATTTTCATTATAGGTCGATTTTTCTGAACAACTTTTGAGTCACCCTCCCGATCCTAAGTAGAGAAAAATTTTATGTCTGATGGTTTCACCCTACAATTAAACGGGCTGATGGTAGCTCCTTTTCCCAATGTGCCCCAATCGGGGTGGCCGGGGGGTTTTAGGATTAATCCTGGAGTTATTTTTCGACGCGGGGTTTTTTTTGCCGAATTAAATGTCGAAACCGGGTTTTACAATGAAATCGAAACCCCGTTGAAATTAGACTATTTTGAGCAGCATGGGTCCCATGCCTTAACCCCACGGTCTCCGCTGTTATTGTATAAGAGCTATCTAGACAAATTTCGTTTCCATTTAGGGATACGCAGTCTCAGCGTCGGTGCCATTTTTAATAATGGGATCCAATTGCGGTTTGGTCCTCATTATTACGAGCAAACACAATTCGATAATTTTTTTACCAATTATGGTTATTCTCCAGGGGCGGAATTTGCCAAGACCTGGACTCCTGTCGGATTTGTAGGAGGAGAAGTTCGGTATCAATATCAGCCCGAGTCTCAGGAAAATTCTGGAATTCGAAATTTTCTCGTCGGCAGTTCCGTCATGTGGGGTGGAGACAAGACGATCATGGGGCTAGGTCAAGTGGGAATCGAAGTCGCTCTAGGAAAGGGAACGTCGGCACCCATTTTTGGTCTCACCGGATATTTTGTCTATCGAACTAACTCCACTGAATCAGGTCCTCACGAAGGGAAAGAACCAGCGGAAATAATACCGGGTCCCAAGATCTCTGATCCGGGACGAACTTTAGGAGTGGGTGGAGGGGCGTATTTCAATTACGGGATTTTTTCTGGAGGAGTTGCCTACACCGATCAGAGAAGTTCCGCTACGACGGTCGATTCTACGGACTTACATGCAAACCGTTCTGCCGTGATTTTTTTAGCCGACCTTCATCCAGAAAAATGGCGCTTTCGTAGTGCCTTATTTTTGCTTAATCGTTTCGATGGGGAGTATATCGCCGAGCAGGTTTCTAAAAATCGAAGTGAGATCGATTTTGAACTAACCATCGGTTATCGACCCGCGAATGGTGTGGAATTCAATATCGGTTATCGTGCTGCTTTTGGGGAAGGGTATGCGGTTCACTTGGGGTTGGCGGGGATACAGCTATATTGGCAGAAATTTATTCCGCGGAAAAAATAAACTACAGCGCTTTGAGAAGAAAGAAGGCGGTAGTGACCCCTAAGAGGGTGATGATCGTGAGATAAGCGATCAAGGTATACAGTTTTGGTTTTCCCCGATAGCGTTCTCTGAGTCCCAGCCATTCGTAAGTGTTCGCGAAAAATCCATCCTTGCCGTAAGTTCCTAATCCACCGAGCCCCGATTCCACTCCTGCTTGTTCAGAACCTTTGAGGTTTTCTTTTCTAGAATTGAGTAACGATCGCTCCAGCCTCGCCTGGCTAAATAAGTCGATCGATCCCTTAGGATTGAAGGTGACATTTTTTCCTGCTGCATCTGCTTGGGCTCCTTGAGAGATTTTTTCGGCGATATGGGCGAGTTTTAAATAACTCAATTCATCTCCGAGATATTTTTGCAGCATTTCGGTGGTGATCGATTGGCCTGGTTCTAAATTCGAGAGAAGTGCCAGAAGCTCTTCATCATCGATCGTTAACTGTGCAAACTTTTCTTCCTTTCTTTTTCCCCCTTGGAGAAACTTAAAATCTCCTACCATCACATTTTTTTCTCCCCGATTTTTGAAAAGCCCGCGAAAGATCATACTCATCAGAGAATCAAAAGAGGTCTTGGCCTGCTTCTCTTGATTCCCCGTATTCAACATCCGAGCGAAAAATTCTTGCCAATCTTTTTTGCCGGGGAAATGAGGGTCATTTCCATCCAGAGATTTTTCGAGTTTCTTCTCTTCTTCCAAGACTTCGTGGAGAATTAATGCGAACCGAGTCTCAAAATCTAAAGTCTCCGTTTGATGGGCAATGTCCCGTTGAATCTTTTGAGCGGAGTCTCGCTCTGTCTTTTCACCTTTTAATTTTGCTTCATCCTTTAAGGAGGCTCTTTGCTGGTCTTGCTGCAGACCACGTCGACGTAAGACTTTTTGTAAAAGAAGTTTAGCTTCGGGACTTAATGGGTGTGGTCCAGAATCACTGCTGGGAAGTTCGGTGAGGGTGCCATCCTTTTCGAGTCGGAAAGTGCGAAATTGGCTCTTGTCTTTCACAAACACTAACGGGTCTCGGATTTGAACCGCATGTGGAGAAGTCTCTTTAGAAAATTTCTGCCCGATCGAAGCAAATCTTTCCTGAAGAAGTTTTTGAATTTTTTCCGAAAGTTTTTCCGACGAAAAAGAGCGGGCGTTGAGAAGTGGATTTTTTCTAGGCTCGGATGTGGGACGGTTAGAATAATTTAGGATCAGATTCTCACGAGCTTTTAACACCTCTTGGGGTTGAGCTTTCGGAGTTGGTTGGAAATTCAGCGTACGTGGTTGAGTCGAGAGCTGTTCCTTTCCGGTCTGGGAAACAAACTTGGTGTTTTGCGCCGGCCTCTGATTGGATAAGATGATGGTCCGTGCTTGAGGTGGGGTCTGAGGGGAATTTTTGACCGACCATCCACGGACATTTTGATGAACTAATTGCGGTTGTTTAGTGAGAGTCTTTCCGGCTTCCCGTTGCTGGTAGGGGGCGGAAGAGCGTTGGAGGAAAGCGTCATCTTTGACCTCTTTTACCCCTTTAAGATTTTGTTCTTGGGAACGTTGTAGGTCGTGCTCTTTTTTTTCTTCGGTAGTAGAATCTTTCTTTTCTCGAGCTCGATCGGAAGTTAAGGCTTGTTGGTTGGCCGCCTGTTGGCGGAGAGTTTCAGCCTGTTTAGCGGCATCGATTTTTTCCTTTTTGTTTTTATCGAAAAGCCCTGTAGCAATTTCCGCGGCTGCGCTGGGTGGAGGCTGTGGCAGTGGTTTAGAGCCTGCTTTTCCGACCCCATCGCCATTTCGCATTATAGTGTAGCGCATAACTATCCCTTTATTGAATATCCTTATTCTATTCAATTTTCGTCAAAATGTCCTGCTTAAGTTGCGCTGCGGATGAAATGAGGGTAAAGGGTACGGCTTCAAATTTCATGGATCCTTCATTAAAGACGTTACTCGAAGCCAGCTCAGGCGAATCTCCTCTCCACTTTAGTGGACTGGCAGGGAGTGCTCTGTCTTATGCTCTCAGTAAGGTTTTCCTCAAACTTCGCCAGCCGCTGTTTCTAGTGGTCCCTGACACCCAAACCGCTTCGAGATTGGAAGAGGAGTTAAGGTGTTTTCTTCCTGAAAAGGAGCTGATCCTACAATTCCCTTCGTTAGGGGTCCTTCCTTATTATGGTTTAAGTCCCAATTCGGATGCCTTGGCGGCGCGTCTCGCCTTTCTTCACACGTTGCTTTACCGACGGGAGCCATTTTTGGCGATTATCCCAACTTCGGCTTTAACCCATCGTTTACCTCCCGCTTCCATCTTCAAAAAACATATCGAATATCTGGTCTGTGGAGATGAAATTCGCCGGGGGGAAATATTAAAAAAGTTGGTGGAAGCAGGTTATCTTTCCGCCCCTTTGGTCGAGGATACAGGTACTTTTAGTTTGCGAGGCGGGATTTTGGACATCTTCCCTCCTCAATTGAAGGGGCCGGTGCGAGTGGAATTTTTTGGGGATAAGATTGAAAGTCTGCGTCACTTCGACCCTGAGACGCAACGATCGCAAGAAACGGTGGAAGAACTTCTTATCATTCCTGCGCGAGAGATCTTGTTTACCGATGAAACTATTGCTCTCGCTTCAAAAAGATTTCGGGAGAAGGCGAACGATTTTGGATTGGAAAAGGGACAGCGAGAAGTGGTGTTAGAATCGCTGAAGAATAAACTTCCTCCTCCTGCCTTTGAAACGTATTTGCCGATTTTTTATCCCGAAACTGCCACGTTGCTTGATTATCTTCCCAAAGATTCCCGACTCGTCTGGATTGAGCCGGAAGATTGTCAAAAACGTTTCGATGAATTTTTGCGCGAGATTGTGATGGCGCATGAAGCTTGTCAGACGGCGGAAAAAATTATCTCCCCCGAAGAGCTATTCATCACGGAAGATCAACTCAAGAGTATGATCTCCGATCCTCAAGGTTGGATCTACCGAGAGTTGGCACTAGAGGAGACCGTATTTCATTTTCGCACCGAATCTCACGAAGCGATCTCCCTGCTACTTAAAAACGCCCACTTGGGGGAAGGGATGCTCGCCCCATTATTTCAACGCTTGGATGAATGGGTCACTCAAGGGCTTCGACTTTGGGTGGTGGCGACGACGCATGCACAATTGGTTCGGTTAAAAGATTTATTTTCCAAATCTAAAATTCCGGTTCATGAATTTCACGGAAAAATTCCCGATCTCGAACAACATCCGCAAGTGGCAGCTGGTATCTGGATTCTCGAAGGGCATCTCGCCAAAGGTTTTTTGTGGTCTGCTGAAAGGATCGCTCTATTAACTGATCAAGAGATCTTTGGTGAAAAACAGCGGCGTAAAAAAGCGACTCCAAGTAAGAGAGAAACTTTTACTAATTTTGAAGAACTTCAAGAAGGGGACTATATTGTTCACGAAGAGCATGGGGTGGGGATTTATCGTGGACTGAAATCGTTGGAGTTGGAGGGGATTACCAACGATTTTCTCCTGCTCGAGTATTATGGAAAAGATAAACTTTATCTCCCTGTCTATCGGCTCAATTTAGTCAGTCGCTACACCGCTAAAGAAGGATTTGTTCCTGCCCTTGATCGGCTTGGTTCGGCAAAATGGGAAAAAAGTAAAGAGAAGGTGCGAAAATCACTCCGAGTGTTGGCCGGAGAGTTACTTCAACTCTATGCGGAGCGCGCCACTCTGCGTGGACACTCCTTTGCCCCTCCTGGTGAGCTCTACGAAGAATTTGAAGCGACCTTTCCTTTTGAAGAAACCCCTGATCAACTTCGCGCGATTGAAGAGGTCAATAAGGATCTCGATTCCGACAAGCCGATGGATCGACTCGTTTGTGGAGATGTTGGATTTGGCAAGACCGAGGTGGCGATGCGGGCTGCCTTCCGTGCCATTCTCGATAACAAGCAGGTGGCAGTGCTGGTTCCGACCACCGTTCTGGCACTTCAGCATGAGAGAAACTTCCGGCAAAGGTTTAAAAATTTCCCCGCGGTGGTTGAGATGCTCTCTCGTTTTGTGAAACCACAGCGCCACCGTGAGATTCGAGAAATGGCGAAGCATGGGAAAGTTGATATCATTATCGGAACCCATTCGATTTTAAGTCAGGAGATGAAGTTTAAAGATTTAGGATTGGTGATTATTGATGAAGAGCATCGTTTTGGCGTGGCACAGAAGGAGAAACTCAAAAAGTTCCGACGATTGGCCGATGCATTGACACTGACGGCAACCCCGATTCCTCGTACTTTAAATATGTCGATTTCGGGAATAAGAGATCTCTCCGTGATCGCCACACCTCCGGTCGATCGACTCGCGATTCAGACCTTTGTCGCTCAGTACAACGAATCGCTGATTCGTGAAGCGATCCTACGTGAATTGTCTCGTGGTGGGCAGGTTTATTTTATCTACAACCGTGTTCAAACGATTGAAGGGATGAAGAAAACGATCATGCAGCTAGTTCCCGAAGCCCAAGTCGAAGTAGCACACGGACAGATGCCGGAGAATAAACTTGAAGAGGTGATGGTTCGGTTCGTCAATCGTGAGTTCAACGTTCTTCTTTGTACGACGATTGTGGAATCAGGTCTCGACATCCCCTCCGCCAATACCATGATTGTTCATCGCGCCGACACATTCGGTTTAGCACAGCTCTATCAATTGCGTGGTAGGATTGGGCGCTCCAATGTTCGCGCCTTTGCCTATCTGCTCATTCCAGGACAAGAATCGATTACTTCACAAGCTCGATCGAGATTAGCGGTGTTGCAGCGTTACACCGACCTTGGTTCCGGATTTAAAATTGCGGCTCATGATCTGGAAATTCGTGGATCAGGAAACTTGTTAGGTGCAGAACAGTCGGGGCATATCGGTACTCTTGGCTATGATCTTTATATGAGGTTATTGGAAGAAGCGGTCTTAGAAGTGAAGGGGGAAGGGGAGTTGAAGCCACCTGATCCGGAATTACAACTCAACATGCCTGCCTCTATTCCAGAAAGCTACATCCCTGAGGCAACGATGAGGTTGACACTCTATAAAAGATTATCGAGTGCAACCGATCCCGAAGAGTTAGAAATTTTAGGGGAAGAGATGGAAGATCGTTTTGGCAGATTGCCCGAAAGTGTGGTTAATCTTCTCAAAGTGATGCACCTGAAACAGTTGGCGCAACGGGTATGGTTAAAATCGTTGCGGCTTCGAGAGAGTCAGGCGGTGTTGGTTTTTGATCCACGCTCGCCCGTTGATCCAGCATGGTTAGTCGAGATATTTCAAAAGGAACCGAAACGGCATCGTTGGTTGTCACAGCAAGAGATGGCGGTTCAGCTAAAAGTGAAAGAGGGGGAATCTTCTCTGGGAGCACTCGAGGAGTTTTTAAAAAAGATTGAAGTCATAGTGAAGAAATCATGAATCGTAGGGGCGATACCTTGTGTTCGCCCGTTTCCCCGAATTTCGCGGTAAAGGGCGAACCCTTCGACGTGGCTCAGGACAGGCACAAGGTATCGCCCCTACAGAAAAAAATCGATGCAAGATAATAAATTCAAAAACCTGATTTTCCTCGCCGCCGTAATGATTTTACTCCAAAACTGCAAATCTACTAACCCTCAACAGGTAGTTGCCACCTTTCAGTCGGGTGAAATCAAAGTCGAAGAGTTGCAACAGGCGCTTCGGCGAAAAAAGGGAAGTTTTGATCCCAAAGGGAACAACTATCAGAGAGTCAAAGCGGCAACGTTACAAGAATTAATCGACCAAAAACTTTTACTTCAAGAAGCGGCAGCACGAGGGGTGACGGTTTCGGATGAGGAGTTTCAGCAAGAACTTCGAAAATATAAAAGCAATTATACCGAGGGGAGTTTTCGAAAGATGTTGGAAGAGCAAGGGGTTGACGAAACAGATTGGTTGAAGTTACGCCGACAAGATTTAATGATTTTTAAGTTGATCAAATCGTTTTACCCTGCGAATTCTCCGATTGAAGATTCTGTATTAAAGAAATATTACGACGATCACCTCAACCAATTCAAAATTGCCGAATCGGTTCATGTGCGGCAGATTGTCACCGATTCAAAGGATAAGGCTGACTTTATCCTGCGTCGGCTGCAAAAAGGGGAAAATTTTGCCAAATTGGCGCGTGAGCTCTCCCTTTCCCCTGATCGGTGGAATGGAGGGGATATTGGGTTGGTGACCAAAGGGAATTTCCCTCGTGAGTTTGAGGTCTGTTTTTCGATGAACCCAGGAGAGATATCTCCAATTATTCCAAGTCGTTATGGGTTCCATTTGTTTAAGGTTTTAGATAAAAACCCGGCTCAAACCCTCACATTTGATGAGGTTCGTCAAAAAATATTCATGCAACTTCAGCGCGAACAATACGATAAGAATGTGCAAGCTTACATTAAGAGTTTAAGGGATAAGGCTCATATTAAAATTGATCAGCCTATTTTAGAAAGGGTTCAGATATGAAAAAAGTGATCCAATTGGTGGTGGTGTCTGCTTTGTCGTTGATCGGTTTCCATACTCAGGCGGAAGTGGTCGATCGAGTTGTGGCGGTGGTTAATCAAGAACCGATTACTCAATACGATCTCGAGGCGTTCATGAAAAGCAACCAGAGCGAAATAGAAAAGGCTTTAAAGGATGATAAAAAACAGACAAGCACCATTTCGAAGAATGAAGCGCTTGGATTTTTGATTGAGACTCGGCTGCTTGATCAGCAAATGCAGCAGATGAAACTTGCAGTCACCGATGCCGACATGGAAAAGGCGATGCAGAATATCCTCAAACGAAACAATTTCACCAAAGATCAGCTGATTGCCGACCTCAAACGTAAAGGGGTCTCCTATGAAAAGTATCAAGAGGATATGCGAGTCCAACTAAAAAAATTAAAGTTTATGGGGCAGGTGATTGCTCCTAAGGTACGGGTTACCGATTCCGACCTTGATGATTTTTTTGCCGATCACCCCGAGCATTTTGCTAATTATCAAAGTGTGGAAATTGCGCAGGTGATCCTTCCTTTATCTCAAACTGCTAGCGAAACAGAACGATTGGCAGCCGAAAAACAGGCTCTCGAGATCATTAAAAAGGGGCGAAGTGGAGATAATTTTGAAGATTTAGGAAAAAAATATTCGATCAATGCCCAAACCGGCATCAAAGGATTTTATCCCATTATCCAGTTGGCCCCTACGGTGGCAAAAGCGGTAGAAGACTTAAAACCTGGTGAAGTGAGTCAGCCGGTCCGAAGCTCATTGGGGATGCACATTGTAAAATTATTTTCGAGAAAAACTTTGGCAGGGTCGGAGTATCAGGCGCTACGCGAACAGATTCGTGAGCGAGTCTTCGAAGAAAAGATGCAAGATGAGCTCGATAGTTATATTAAAGATCTCAAAGTGAAGAGTTATGTTGAGATTAAGTCGGTTTCGTAGTGGAATCGGGCGAACACAAGGTGTCTCATCATCATGCACAAAATTATCGGCATCACGATGGGAGATCCGTTGGGGATCGGGCCAGAGGTAATTTCCAAATCATTGGCTAAATTTGGGGATGAGTTTTCGTTTAAAGTCTTTGGTGATCCGGACTTGTTCCCCAACCTTTCTGCAAAATTATTAGTTCCCATCACAATAAAAAGTTCAAAAGAGAAATACACTCCTCAACTCGCCGGAAAAGCGGCGATCGCCTGTTTGGATCGGGCGATGGAGTTTTATCAAGATCGGCAGATTGATGCGCTAGTGACGGGCCCTATTTCCAAGGCACATGTTCAACTCGCTGGTTTTCCCTTCCCTGGGCATACGGAATATCTTGCGGCTAAAACTCAGACTGAAAAATTTGTCATGCTGATGGCGGGGCCAAAATTAAAAGTAGTTTTGGTCACCATTCATGAGCCACTAGCGAAGGTCTCCGCTTTGATCTCGCAGCAAAAAATATTGGACACGTTAGAGGTCGCTTCGATCGGATTGAGACAAGATCTTGGATTAACCGATCCTCGCATTGCGGTGTGTGGGCTTAATCCTCACGCGGGAGAAGATGGGTTGTTAGGCAACGAGGAAATCGATAGGATTCGCCCCGCAGTGGAAGAGGCGAATCGCCGTGGGTTGAAGTGCAGTGGGCCTCTTGTTCCCGATGCGGTTTTTCATGAGGCCTATGAAGGAAAATGGGATTTGGTGGTTTGCATGTATCATGATCAAGGGTTGATCCCGTTTAAGATGATTCATTTTCGTGATGGGGTGAATGTGACGTTGGGGCTTCCTTTGATCCGCACTAGCCCGGATCATGGGACGGCGTTTGATATTGCGGGGAAGGGGATTGCCGATAGCACTTCGATGGAGGCGGCGATTGAGATGGCGCTCCAAATGATAGACAACCGACGACAGACAACAGACAACGGACAAATATGAAGAAGATTATCATCGGCATTGCAGGCTCGAGTGCTCCCATTTTAGGAATTCGGTTATTAGAAGTTCTCTCCAAAATTTCTGATGTCCAATCTCACCTCATCTTGAGTGATAATCTTGAAAAGACATTACCAGTAGAAGCACCTGGTTGGTCGGTAGAAAAAATTTCTCAATTGGCCTCCAAAGTTTATTCTTCCAAAGATTTTACTGCCTCTGTGGCGAGTGGTTCTTTTCCCATCGATGCGATGGTGGTGATTCCTTGTAGTATGCGAACCTTGGCGGGAATTGCGACAGGGGTGAGTGACAATCTGTTATTACGAGCGGCTGATGTGACTTTGAAAGAGAGACGCCCGTTAATTTTGGTGCCGAGGGAGACACCGCTGCATCTCGTTCATTTGAGAAATATGGTGACGGTCACAGAGATGGGAGGGATCATCGTTCCCCCGATGATTGCTTTTTATCATCAACCGAAGTCGGTCTACGACCTTGTCGATCATACGGTCGGTAAGGTGCTGGATCTGCTAAAAATTCCGCATCAGCTTTTCAAACGCTGGGGAGAAGGGTGAAATCCAAAAAATCTTTTAACGAGTTAGCGCTAGCCATTGTGAAGAAAATTCCTCGTGGGAAAGTGCTCACCTACGGGCAAGTGGCGGCGATTGCGGGTTCACCTCGCGCTTCGAGAATTGTGGGAGGCATTTTATTTCGGTTAGGACCACATTCCAAAATTCCCTGGCATCGTGTGATCAATCGATCGGGGGGCGTCTCGACTTATCGAATTGGTTTTGGAGAAAAGCAGAAGGGGTTATTAATGGCGGAAGGGTTCAAGTTTTCGAAAAGCGATAAAATTGAATTGAAGAAGTATCAGTGGATGATACCTGAATCGATGATCAAGAAGATTTCATTTCATGATGATGTGGCGGCGGCTTTCAATAAAAGATTTTCTGTCTGATCAAAGCAAACGGATTCCATCGATCATCGAAAATGAAATCCGTTGAGCTTCAAAAATTGATTCAAGCGGAGAGGTTCCTGGCACCGCTTGAATTCCAATAACATCTGCTTTCTTTCCTTCTGTTAGCTCTCCCACCTCTCTTTCCATCTTCAATGCCTTAGCCCCTCCCAAAGTTGCCATCGCAAAAATTTTCTTTTTTGAAAGGAAGGGGAAGGATTTTTCAGCAGCCCGAAGGATTTCAAACATCGACAGAGAGCTAGCCGAAGCGAGGCTGTCCGTTCCCAATGCGACATTGATTTTTAATTCGTGGCAGTTGGGCATTCCGAAAGATTGATGAGAAAAATATTGATGGGAAAGAGGGCAATGGACAATGCTGATTTGATTTTCCGCCAAATCCAAAAGTTCTTCTTGAGCAAGGTAGTTGGCGTGGACGGCAAGTATGGAAGAATTCAAATAACCGAGTGCTTTGAGTTCTTGGATAGAACTCATTCCCATTCGTTGCAGCGCGTTCCCTCGTTCGACAATAAACTTTCTCATGGGTCCTGATTTCTCCGAGAAATAAACTTTTTCTTCTTCACTCTCCGCTAGGTGAATCGAATAAAGGGGGAATTTTTGATCCAACAATTCTTTGAGTGTTTTAGGTTCCAACGCATGCACTGAGTGAGGGGAGGGGAGAATTTCAAACCGCTTCGCAGATTTTTCATAGGCATTCTTTAAACTTAAGGCCGCTTGGTAGATACTTTCAGCTACCTCGGGAACTACTCCGATAACCTCGAGAAAAATCTTTCCGCGTAGTGGGGAGTAAATAAGAGTTTCAATATCTCCATTGACACTCAGGTGATCACCGATGGTGGTTGTTCCCCCTTCTAGCGTTTTCTGAATCCCCTCGATCATGGTGTTGGTTTGTTCGGAGGGGTCGAGATTGTTTTTTGCTTTTAATACTTCCTTGATCCATCCGATGAACGATCCTGCATATGGGAGTCCTTGCAATGAGGTCAGTTCGAGATGACTGTGGGCGTTGATCATTCCTGGCAAGAGAATGGTGTTTGTGAGGTGGACAATGTTGGAATCGGATAGTGCTTCGGCGGGTAGTTCTGATCTTTTTCCCGCGTAACGGATCGATTCTCCTTGAACCCAGATTGCAGCGGATTCAATGGGAGAAGAATTTGGGTTTTGAAGGTAAGAGGAGAAGAGAAGCATTTAATTGAGATAATTATAAAATGTATCTCTTTGTTTCGCCACTTTTCCACTTTCTGTAACCACTCGACGAATCTCTTCTACTGTCGTGCGATTGGGAACTCCTGTCGAGCGAACCACATTTTCTTCAAGCAGCGTCGATCCCATATCATTTCCCCCAAACTCCATCGCGATTTGAGAAACCTTAATCCCTTGAGTCAGCCAACTGATTTGGATGTTTCTAAAATTATCCAAAAAGATACGACAGAGGGCGAGAGTTTTCAGATAATCATGTCCACCAACGGAGGTTCCTCCCATCGGAGAATTACCAGGGACGTAGGTCCACGGGATAAAGGCGAAGAAGCCACCGGTACGATCTTGTAGGTCACGAAGTTTTCGCAGATGATCGATACGGTCTTCCAACGTTTCGACATGACCGAACATCATGGTTGCCGAGCCTTGAATGCCCAGGTTGTGAGCCGCTTCGCAGATCCCTAACCAAGAGGCGCTATTACATTTTCCGGAAGAAATTTTTCTTCTAATCTCATCATTCAAAATTTCCGCACCACCACCCGGGATACTGTCGAGCCCCGCTGCTTTTAATTCTCGGAGTAATACCTGGTAACTAATCTTACAAAGATGCGCGATGTGATGTAGTTCTGGAGGGGAGAATGCATGCACGGTAATCGTGGGAAATTTATCTTTAATATGCCGAATCAAACTCGTGTAGTAATCGAGCTTAAAATCGGGATGGTGCCCCCCCTGCATTAAAATTTGGGTCCCTCCTTGAGCGATTAGCTCTTCAATCTTCTGATCGATCTCTTCATAACTCAGTTCCCAACTTCCATCGGCCCCTTTATCCCGTCGAAAGGCACAAAACTTACAGCGCAATACACAGACGTTGGTATAATTGAGGTTGCGGTCGATAACGTAGCCGATCACCTCTCCATTTTTTTGCTGGTTATATCGGTTGGCGTATTCACCTAACGTCAACAAATCCGCATTTTTTAAAAGGTAGAGGGCTTCATCCGGAGTGATCCGTTCTTGATTTTCTAATTTATGCGACAAAGCGGAGGGAAGTGTCATAGTTTTGGTTCTCCATTTCGACCACACCATCGAAAAAGGCTTTGAGCCCAACCCACTCAGGCCCTTCGACATCGTATTGAATATTCTGCGTAAGGTACTCAAGCGCTTCTTCTGGGCTGACGATCTGTTGTTTGATTGCGATCTCTTCTAACGTTTCTTTTCCTTCCATCTTGGCATTATGAATTTGCGTCAGCAGTGTTTGGGTAATTTCACCTCGTGTCATCCAGCAGGCATAAACAAAGGGAAGACCAGTCCACTCTTGCCATTCAAATCCGAGATCGGTCGAATTGCCAAAGTGACATTGCTGAAGAGCCTTGTCTCCGATTTGTAAGATAGAGTCGGCATCGCACAATCGATCAGTAAAAATAATTTTATTTAAGTCTCGTCCATATTTTTTTGCGAGGATGAGTTTTAGCAGTCGTTGGCTCGTTTTAGATTCAGGATCTAGATAGACAATTCTTGTATTGGAAAGATCGATTCCTGATTTTTCATGAAAGACTTTGACGCTTTTCACTTCACCATGTGAAACAATGCCGGTGCCAGGAATTAATTTTAGTTCAGGATTTTCTAAATAAGTGACCACCGGAAGCAGTGCGACCTCGATCATTCCACTCAATACGCGATCATGCAACTTTGCAGGAGAATCAAAATGGATCTTGGATAGAGTTGCTTCTTCTAACCCTTGAAGTAACGGGAGTGCATTGAGATAAGAAACGCTTCCAAGAGTTGGCATGGTAGTGTCCTTATGACATGCAAAAAAAAATCGTCAACCATGCTTCTTCTCATTGAGAGATTTTTTTCTAAACTTTGCGTCATTATCCATTGACTTGGGAATTCGATCTTGCTTTAGAGCCGAGACCGCGAGTAATTTAGAATTGATTAATTCCGAACATCAAATTTCGAACATCGACATCGTTTAATTCCGCAATTGAAAGGTGGTTTTTTATGACACAATCCAATTATTCTGTCATTGTCAGCGCTGCTCGTACACCGATTGGTAGTTTTCTTGGTTCACTCTCCTCTGTTTCTGCTCCCAAACTTGGTGCTGTTGCGATTCAAGAAGCGGTGAAGCGTGCGGGGATTTCTCCAGAGATGGTGCAAGAAGTGATTATGGGAAATGTTCTCACTGCTGCGGTCGGACAATCTCCAGCCCGCCAAGCGTTGATCTTCGCGGGGCTTCCCAAAGAAGTAGGGGCGCTCACGATTGGCAAGGTTTGTGGTTCCGGGTTGAAGGCGGTGATGTTGGCGGATCAAATGATTCGCGCAGGTGATCGTGACATTGTTGTTGCTGGCGGAATGGAGAGTATGAGTCAGGCACCGTACGCGTTACCCAAGGCGCGTGAAGGATATCGAATGGGAAATGGACAGATCGTCGATACGATGGTCCACGATGGTTTGTGGGATGTCTACCATCAGTTCCACATGGGAAGCGCCGCAGAGATGTGTGCAAAGGAATATAAGGTGACTCGCGAAGATCAGGATAATTTTGCGGCTGAGAGTTATCGTCGTGCATTGGCTGCTATTAAGGATGGAAAATTCAAAGAAGAGATTGTTCCGGTCCCTGTTCCGCAGAAAAAAGGGGATCCGATTATGGTAGATACCGATGAAGAGCCAGGAAAAGGGAATATCGAAAAACTTCCCAAGCTTGGTTGCGCCTTCCAAAAAGAGGGGACCGTGACCGCTGGTAATGCCAGCTCAATTAATGATGGCGCTGCTGCTTTAGTCATTATGAGTGCGAAGAAGGCAGATGAGCTCAAGCTCAAGCCGCTCGCTAAGATTGTCGCACAAGATCAGGCCTCGATTGCACCAGAATGGTTCACGATGGCCCCTGCGGAGGCGATTCAAAAAGCCCTTAAAAAAGCAGGGATGACTCCCAATGATATCGATCTTTGGGAGGTGAATGAAGCGTTCGCAGTCGTTGCGCTTGCTAATAATCAAAAGATTGGAATTCCCGCCG